>JAGGTG010000137.1 GCA_021163905.1 Candidatus Aerophobota bacterium | reverse complement strand
GGGCATTGTGTGGTATCTTTTCCCTGCCAGTGAGATTCAGGAAGCCCCACCCCTTGTGGGTGGGGAGGAGTCACTCACCTTTGCCCATGCAAATGAAAACTAATATTAGTGGCGCCAAACCAACCCTGCTTTCTTTCATCTTCCCTCCACTTAGCGCGAGTTTTTTGGTAACTTTTTTGTCTTTTTTTCATTGATACCATAGATGAAAAATTTTGTAAAGTTTCAATTAAATTACCGAAAAAATGGCTTTTTGAGTAGTCTCCATTTTACATTAAGGAACACGAGAATCCAGATGGTGATATGGAGCTTTCTTGAATAAGCTATAAACCTTAGTCTTGCCTTTCTCTTGCTTTAAGGAAAATTTATTTCAGGTAAAATTTTTGGGAAACTTCCATAGGCTCTTTTTTCTTGATTCTATAGGAAAGATTAGACTTTTCCTTATTTAAGGGGGAGAGCGCAAGCGTTAAAGGGGCAATGCTTCGCATTGCCCCCCCTCAATTAGCTTGACTTAATCCCCTTTTTTTCTAAAAATTAACATCAGAATGGTTCTTACTGTTACTCTTAACCCTGTTCTGGATAGAGTGGTTGAAATTCCCGGTTTCAAAGCCAGAGGTGTCAATATAGTAAAAAGAGAGCGGGCAAGAATTGCTGGAGGAAAGGGGATAAATGTTTCAAGAGTACTTAAGATCTTTGATATTCCAACTGTTGCAACAGGGTGGCTTGGAGGTAGGGTAGGAGAAGAGATAGAGAGAAAATTAAAACAGGAGCAAATCCCCGCTGATTTCATATGGATTAGTGGAGAGAGCAGAATAAATTTAACCGTTGTTGATCCCGACAGGGAAAAAGAAACTCATATTGTAGAGCAGGGTCCCCGGGTAACTGAAAAGGATATAAGAAGTCTCAAGGATAAGCTCTTTAAATTAACTAAGAAGGCAAGGGTATGTGTATTTTCAGGAAGTGTTCCTTCGGGATGTGAAGATAAGATTTATCTTGAACTTATAAATTTTACCAAACAGGAAAATCCGGATATTATAACTGTTCTTGATACAAGGGGGGTTTTTTTTAAGGAAGGAGTAAAATCCTCTCCTTATCTTATAAAACCAAATGTTAATGAGCTTTGTGAGCTTGTGGAGAAAGAATCTCTTTCGTTGAGGGAGATTATACAGGAGGCAATCAGGATAAAAAATGGAGGAATTAAGCTGGTGGTAGTTTCTCAGGGTGCCGGTGAGGTAGTTGTTGTGGGTGATGATGGGAATTATCTTCTTACTCCTCCCAGAGTTAGTACCGTTAACACTGTAGGAGCGGGAGATGCAATGGTGGGTGGACTGATAGCTGGTTTATATAAAGGGGAAAATTTGCTTGAGAGCTGTTGTCTGGGTGTTGCAACTGGATCAGCCAGTGCAGAAAAGGGTAGAGAAAAACCACTTGAGAGGAGGAGAATAACCGAGCTTGTAAATAAGGTTAAGGTGAGAAGATTATAATTAATATGATTACATTAAATAGAATTAAATAGATCCTAAAGAGGGGCTAACAACAATGCTTTTTAAAAAGGAGTAAAATATGAGTGAAATTAATCCCAGAAGGGTAAGTTATAAAAGTAAATATCTTGAGGCTCAAAAAGAGTTAACAGCAAAATCTGAGGAGGTTGAAAAGTTAAAAAAGGAGGTATCCTCCCTTAAGGAAAAGATAAAACAACTGGAAAAGCAAATTGAGAGCTCGGATAAGGAAGCGGAGGAGTATCTGGATCATCTTAAAAGGTTAAAAGCTGAGTTTGAAAATTATAAAAAGAGAATGGTAAGGGAAAGGCAGCAGCTTATTAACTGGGCGGTGGAGGATATTATCAAGGAGTTTTTGCCGGTGCTCGATGATCTTGAAAGGGCTATTGAATCTACAGAAGTTTCCAGTGATTTTTCCTCTTTAGCCCAGGGAATTAAAATGGTGCATCAGCAGTTTAAGGGTATTTTGCAGAAAAAAGGACTTCAGGAAATACCTGCTAAGGGACAGGAGTTTAACCCTCATCTTCATGAGGCAATTATGAGGATAGAGTCAAATGATCATCCTGATAATGTGGTAGTAGAGGAGATGCGTAAAGGATATAAATTTAAGGATAAGGTGCTGCGTCCTGCTATGGTTAAGGTAAACAGGAGAAAAGACGCTTTATCTGCCGATAATCATCAGGAAAATCAGATGGGAAAATAAAATTTCAGATAATTTTCCCTGCGGGATTTGACTTATCAAAACCCGTGAATAATTTCAGATAATTTAGAAGAGGAGGAATAAAATGGCAAGGAAGGTTAGTAATAAAATAATTGGTATAGATCTTGGTACAACTAATTCCTGCGTTGCGGTTATGGAGGGAGATGAGGCCAAGGTAATTCCCAACCAGGAAGGTGCTAGAACCACTCCTTCTGTCGTAGCTTTCACCGATAAAGGGGAGATGCTTGTTGGTGGTCCTGCCAAGAGGCAGGCTATAACCAATCCGGAAAATACCGTTCATTCGGTAAAAAGAATTATAGGTAGAAGATACGAGGAAGCTGCTGTAAAGGAAGCTCAAAAAAGAGTTTCCTATAAGATAGTTCCAGATTCTCAGGGAAGAGCGGCTGTTAAGGTCAACAGAGGCACCTTTCTTCCCCAGGAGATATCGGCGAGAGTTTTGCAGAAGATGAAACAAATTGCAGAGGATTATCTTGGAGAGGAGGTGAAAAGGGCGGTTATCACCGTTCCTGCTTACTTTAATGATTCTCAGCGTCAGGCAACAAAGGATGCAGGAACTATTGCCGGGCTTAAAGTTGAGCGGATAATTAACGAGCCTACTGCTGCAGCTATGGCTTATGGACTTGAAAAGAAGGGAGAGAAGAAAATTGCAGTTTATGATCTTGGAGGAGGAACCTTTGATATTTCTATTCTTGATGTTGGAGACAACGTGGTTGAGGTTCTTGCTACCAGTGGTGATACCTATCTTGGCGGGGATGATTTTGACCAGAGAATTGTTGACTGGATAGCCGATACTTTCCAGAAGGAAAATGGAATAGATCTAAGGAAAGATAGGATGGCTCTTCAAAGACTAAAGGAAGCTGCGGAGAAAGCAAAATGTGAACTTTCCTCTACAATGGAAACCCAGATCAATCTTCCCTTTATCACCGCTGATCAGTCCGGTCCTAAACATTTAAGTATGACCTTGACCAGGGCTAAGCTTGAACAGTTAACCGAGGATTTAATTGAAAGGACACTGGGACCCTGTCGTCAGGCTCTTGCCGATGCTAAACTTAGCCCATCAGATATAGATGAGGTTATACTTGTTGGTGGAATGACCAGGATGCCCAAGGTTCAGGAAGCGGTACGTAAGTTTTTTGGAAAGGAACCTCACAAGGGAGTTAACCCGGATGAGGTTGTGGCTGTAGGTGCTGCTATCCAGGGAGGGGTTCTTGCCGGAGAGGTAAAGGATATTCTGCTTCTTGATGTTACTCCCCTTTCTCTTGGAATAGAAACCCTGGGTGGTGTTTTTACTAAACTCATCGAGAGAAATACAACCATTCCCACAAGGGTTAGTAAGATATTTACAACTGCTGCGGACAATCAAACTGCTGTAGATATTCACGTTCTTCAGGGAGAAAGGGCTATGGCTAAGGACAACCGCACTCTGGGGAGATTCCAACTTGTGGGTATTCCTCCTGCTCCAAGAGGAGTTCCTCAAATTGAGGTGACTTTTGATATAGATGCAAATGGGATTCTTAATGTAAGTGCCAAGGATAAGGCTACAGGCAAGGAGCAAAGTATCACTATTAGAGAAACCGGAGCCTTATCCGAAGAGGAAAAGGAGAGGATGATTCATGAGGCTGAACAGCATGCAGAGGAGGATAGAAAGAGAAGGGAGTTAATAGAGGCAAGAAATCAGGCTGACAATATCATCTACGCCACAGAGAAGGCCTTAAAGGAATATGGAGATAAGGTGAGCGATGCTGAGAAAAAGGAAATTCAGGATGCAATTGAAGACCTTAGAAAAGCTATGAGTGGAGAGGATCCTCAGCTTATCCGTGATAAGATAACAAAGCTTGGCCAGGTTTCTCAAAAGTTAGGCCAGGCTGTGTATCAGGAAGCTGCCAGGCAAGGAGCAACTGCATCGTCCGAAAAGAAAGAAGACAAGGGTAAGGAAGATAATATAACTGACGCTGATTACAAAGTAGAAGAGTAGAGGTGGTTTTGTAAGTGGCTAAGAGGGATTACTACGAGATTCTGGGAGTATCAAGGGATGCCTCTGCGGAAGAGATAAAAAAAGCCTACAGGCGTCTTGCCATAAAGTATCATCCGGACAGGAATCCAGATAATCCAAAAGAAGCTGAGGAAAAATTCAAGGAGGTTTCGGAAGCTTATAAAGTTCTCTCAGATCCGGAGAAAAGAAGGATTTATGATCAGTACGGTCATGCTGGACTTGAGGCAGAGGTAGGGGCTGGAGCTGGTGGTGGATTTGGTGGATTTGATTTTGATCCCTTCAAGATATTCGAGGAGGTATTTGGAGGAGAGGATATTTTCGGTGAGAGTATTTTTGGAGATTTCTTTGGGAGAACAAGAACTGCTCATGAAAGGGAGGCTCAAGCTGGAGCCTCCCTTCATTACAACCTTGAGATAGATTTTGAAGAGGCAATCTCCGGAACCGAGAAGGAGATAGCTGTTACCCGTTATGAGACCTGTCCGAGATGTAGGGGAAGTGGAGTTGAGCCTGGCTATCATCCAGAAACCTGTCCTGCCTGTGGGGGAACAGGTTATATTCAGACAAGACAGGGATTTTTTGCCTTTACCCGAACCTGTACTCAATGTCATGGCAGGGGAACAATTATCCGCAAACCCTGCAAGCAGTGTAGGGGAACGGGAAGAGTAAGAACTACAAGAAAGATAAAGGTTAGAATTCCTCCCGGTGTTGATAATGGAACTACTTTGAGGCTGAGAGGAGAAGGACAGGCTGGTACAGGAGGAGGACCATCCGGAGATTTGTTTGTTTCAATTAAGGTAAGGCCCCATCCACTTTTTTCAAGGCAGGGAAGTGATATTTTTATTGAGGTTCCAATTAGCTTTGCCCTTGCCGCTCTTGGAGGAGAGATATCAGTGCCAACAGTTGATGGTAAGGTAAGACTAAAAATACCTCCTGGAACCCAAACTGGAAAGGTATTTCGTTTAAGAGGTAAAGGAGCTCCCTATCTTCACTCCTCATCCCGAGGTGATCAACTGGTGAAGGTTGTGGTGGAAACTCCTGTTAATCTTACTCCTGAACAGAAACAACTTTTGAAGAGGTTTGATGAGTTATCCCGTGAAAGAGGACAACCCCGCATAAGGGAATTTTTCCGCAAGGTGAAGAGTTTATTTGGATAGAATAATAGAGGAAAAATTGCAAAAAGTAGCTTTGGCTACAGTTGGTTGCAAGGTCAATCAATACGAAACTCAGCTTATGAGGGAAAGGCTTGAAAAGCTGGGATACAGGGTTGTTCCCTTTTCCTCCCATGCTGAATTTTATATTGTAAATACCTGCACCGTTACCAGAAGTGCCGACAAAAAGTCAATAAATCTTATAAAAAGGGCTTTAAAGAAAAATAGGTCAACCCAGATTCTGGTAACAGGTTGTCTTGTAGAGGCAGAGTGGAAAAAAATAAAAAAGGAGTTTCCCCAAATCAGGATAGTGAGAAACAAGGATAAACTAAGAATTGAAAGGTTTCTTTCCCCTTCCAATTTTATTGGGGAAGACCTTTTCATTCATGGTTTTTCTGGTCATGAGAGGGCATTTGTAAAAATAGAGGATGGCTGTAACAGGTTCTGTAGCTACTGCAGGATACCCTATGTTCGTGGATCCACGATCAGGAGCAAGAAAATAGAAGATGTTATCCAGGAGGTTAGCTATCTTATTAGGGCAGGATACAGGGAAATTGTTTTAACAGGAGTCAATCTTGCCCTATATGGAAAGGACTTTATCCCCCCTTTATCCTTGGTTGATCTTTTAGAAAAACTCCTGAATAGCTTATCCAGGGATCATAAGGAATTTAGAATAAGGCTCAGTTCTTTAGAGCCTCATCTTATTCCGGATAAACTCGTGGATCTTTTAGCATCCTCACCTTTTATCTGTCCTCATCTTCATCTTGCCTTTCAAAGTGGAGATGATAAGATTCTGGAAAAGATGGGTCGAGGATATAAGATTTCTCAGGTTATTGCTCTGGTAGATAATTTTAAAAGTAAGATTCCTCACCTTGGATTAACAGGTGATGTTATGGTTGGATTTCCCGGGGAGGATGAGGATAGTTTTTACAGGACCTGCGATTTTATTAAAAGGATAGGTTTTCATCGTCTCCACATATTTTGTTTTTCTCCTCGCCCCGGGACATCTGCCTTTAAAATGAAGCCAGTGGTGAGGGAAAGTGTAAAGAAAAAAAGAAGCAATATCCTGAAAAATTTATCTAAGGATCTTTCCTGGAAGTTTATAGAGAAGTTTGTTGGAGAGAATCTTCCGGTTTTAATTGAGAGAAAAAGAGATGCAAAAACTGGCTATCTTACAGGATACACTCACAACTATATTAGAGTTCTCATTCCTTTTTCTGGAGATGATACTCTTCTTTCCTCAATTACAGGGAAAATTATCCCTGTAAAAATAACTCAGGCTAACCCGGGATATGCCCTGGGTGAATTGAGTTATTTTCTGAAACTGGGACACTTTTTCCACAATATTCCTCTAAAGGGCTCCTGGGTATCCCTAAGGAAGCCTCTTTTTGGCGAGCAGATAAGTTAGCTCTTCACTAAAGTA
>JAGGTG010000216.1 GCA_021163905.1 Candidatus Aerophobota bacterium | reverse complement strand
CCCACACCTTGGACATTTCACATAAGTAAATGTTGATTTGGTGGGATTGAATTTTCTTATTTTTCTCTTAAAGCCGCTCACTTCTCTTGTATTTCCACATTAGGTACATTTTGCAGTGTAATTAAATTTCATTTTTTACCTCTTTTCATAAATTAATACTTAAATACTTATTTTTATATTTATTCTTTTTAGGTGGACTCGCAATTTCGCCTAACTCATTCATATCCGAACAGTTTGGATATACTTCTATTTTGAGAAAGATATACGACATGTTCGCATATACCTGCTTTTCCAGGGATGGTTCTTACCTTCTTTATCAAATTCTGCTCATAGGGGATTCGGATCATGTTTTGCGATTTTTCACGGGTTCGAGTTTCATAGCAGAGATTTTTCCTTCCCTTAAAAAAGTAGATTTTCCTTTTTTAAAAAATTATTTTTCTCCACTCTTAATTTACTCAAACAACTCACAAAGTCAAATAACAAAGCACATATAGAGAATATAAATGGTTAATAACTGGGGTGATAAGACAAAACTTACCTATCAAGCTCACTCTTCCACAATCTTTTTAATCAACTCAAACTTTTTAATTTTCACTGCATCGTCTATTTCTTTTTGTGAGAGTGCTTTCAGCTTCTCCGAGAGCTCAGCTATATAATCTGACATAATTGATATCCAGTATACTTAATCATAAAAGATTAAGTGGCCCAGTCCCAAATTGCACTGCCTCTTTCACCTCTTTTAACCTCCATCCCTTACTTAACTCACTTATATCTGTTGTAAGAAGGCATGTAGTATATAACAAAAGTTCAAACTCTTTCCTGATACCAATCTCCAATTTCCATTTGGGAAGTTGGGTTAGGGTGAATGTTGACTTATCTCAAAAAATCATATATATTAAAAATAGTAAAACAGCCTGAAAGTTCTTATATTTTTTAGATAAGGATCAAGTCCCTGAAATCTTAAATAAACAATAAATGCCGGGGTAGCTCAGTCGGTAGAGCACGGGACTGAAAATCCCGGTGTCCGCAGTTCGATTCTGCGCCCCGGCATATACGTTTATCTCGTCTATTTCGTCCTTTTCGTCTGTCTTGTCTATTTGATTTGTCCTTTTTGTCGGGCTGGTTAGGTGGGAGAGAATTTTCTGGTGTTCTATAAAAGACCCGATAGGAATTTAGAGCTGATAAAGGTCCTTTTCCTCAAGTAGATGTATCCTCTTAAAAAGAAGAACCTCCTTTGCCTTTTTAATATCCTTGACATTTACAACAAGAACAGCAATTTTTCCCGATTTAATTACAAACCCATAGGCATCCTCTACATTTATATTGTTTTCTGCCAGAATTTCCATTATCCTGTGTAATCCTCCAGGCTTATCCTCCATCTTTATAGCAAGAACCTCATTTAAGGCTACTGAAAGGCCCTTCTCTGCAAGAGCCTGATAAGCTTTACCTGGATCATCAACCAGCAGTTTTATCACTCCATACTCATCCCCACTTGCTATAGTTATAGCCCTGATATTTATGCTGTTTCTGGACAAAATATCGGTAACACGTTTTATCTTTCCCGGTTTATTCTGGGCAAACACCGAAATTTGCTGAACTTTACTCATTTTTTATAATTTCCTGTTGTCAATAACTCTCCGGGATTTACCCGTTGTTCTGGGAAGTGTTCCCGGCTCGATTAGCTCTACCTTGGGAGTTACCATTAGCTCGGATTTTATTTTATTTTTTATCCTCTCCTGAAGAGATCTTAGATGTTCAATAGATCCATCAAAAAATCTTTTTTTTATCTCAACTTTAACTCTCATAACTTCAAGAGAACTTTCTCTCTCAAGAATAATTTGATAATTCCTGGCAACCTCTGGAAAATTCATTATTATCCTCTCAACTTCAGAAGGAAACACATTCACACCTCTAATGATAAACATATCATCCACTCTTCCTTTAATTCGGGATATTCTTCTGTGGGTTCTTCCACATCTGCACTTTTCTGGATAAACATAGGTAATATCACCTGTTCTGTATCTTATAATTGGCATTGCTTCTCTATTTATAGTGGATAAAACAAGCTCCCCTTCCTCGCCATCCGGAAGATTTTCTCCAGTTAAAGGATCTATTATCTCCAGTATAAAATTATCCTCCCAGACATGCATCCCATCTTTTCTCTTACATTCAAAGGCCACTCCTGGACCATTCATTTCGGAAAGGCCATAGGAGTTAAAGGCGTCTACACCGTAAATTTTTTCTATCTTATCCCTGGTTTCCTCGGAATAAGGCTCGGCTCCAAGGTAAAAAATGCGAAGATCAAGATCATTTTTGGGATCAACTCCTCTCTCTTCCAGTACATCTGCCAGATATAAGGCATAACTTGGAGTTATATGCACAATAGTTGTCTTGAAATCCTGCATTAGCTCAATTTGCCTTTCAGTATTTCCAGCCCCTGCAGGTATTACCAGAACACCCAATCTTTCAGCTCCATAGTGGAAAATAAGTCCTCCTGTAAAAAGCCCGTAACTCATCATATTTTGAAATACATCACCACGTTTTGCTCCGGTCATCTTCATTGAACGGGCAATTAATCTGGCTGCCTCATTAATATCTCTTTTACTGAAAAATATAGCTTTTGGCTTTCCTGTGGTTCCAGTTGAAGTGTGAACTCTGACAACCTTTTCTAAAGGCAGGGTAAGAAGTCCAAAGGGAAAATTTCTTCTTAAATCCTCTCTACTTGTAAAGGGAAATCTTCTTATATCCTGTAGTGATTTTATTTTATCTGGACTTATACCGCTTTTCTTCCATAGCTTGCTGTAAAAAGGTGAGCTGGTAAATAACCTCTCAATGGTTCTTTTAAAACGACTAAGTTGAAGCTCGTACAGCTGCTCTTTATCCAGATATTGAATATCCTTTTCCCTCATATTTTTATAACTTATAGATCTGCTCAGCCTTTAAGGTTTCCACTCCAGTCTGATTAAACCTATTAATAGCCTCTTTTATATTATCAATTCTAAATACAACCAGAGCATCCTCACCTGATTGTTTTACAAATGCATAAAGATACTCCACGTTAAGGGAGGATTCCTTCAGCATTTTAAGAATTTTAGCCAGTCCTCCTGGTCTATCTGGTACCTTTACCACTATTACTTCTGTATCCTTGGCTGCAAATCCGTTGTCTTTTAAAACTTTAACTGCCTGCTCTGGTTTGTCCACTATCATTCTCAGTATTCCAAATTCTGTAGTATCAGCAATTGCCAGCGCCCTAATATTTATATTTTCCTTCTCCAGAAGAGATGTAATCTCAGCTAATCTACCTATCTTATTTTCCAGAAAAACAGAAATCTGCTTAATAGGCATTTTTCTACCTCACTTAAGTTCCCTCTTATCAATTAATCTTTTTGCCTTACCCATACTTCTTTCAATGCTCCTTGGCTCAACTAACTTGACCTGAATTCTAAGCCCAAGATTATCCTCTATATCCTTTGCAATCCTTGCTTCAATTTCCTCTATTTTTCTTACCTCATCAAAGAATATCTCGGGTGTAGTTTCAACCTCAACTGTAAGCTCATCCAGGCCTTTTCTTCTCTCAAGAATCAGCTGATAATGAGGTTCTGCTTCGTCTATTTTCATAAGCACATTTTCAATTTGAGAGGGAAATATATTAACCCCCCTTATTATAAGCATATCATCGGTTCTACCTTTTATCTTAGATATTCGAGCCATACTACGCCCACACCTGCAGGGCCTGTAAGTTATAGATGTAATATCCCTTGTCCTGTATCTTAAAAGAGTGGTTCCCTCCCTTGTGAGGGTTGTTATAACAAGCTCCCCTTCTTCTCCTTCAGGAACTGGCTCCAGAGTATCAGGATCGATTATCTCGGGAAGAAAATGATCCTCATAGATATGCAAACCTTCCTTATATTCACACTCCTGGGCAACTCCCGGTCCTATAATCTCGGTTAGTCCGTAAATATCAAGTGCTAAAATCCCTAACTTTTTCTCAATTTCTGCACGCATATTTTCTGACCAGCATTCTGCCCCAAGGATTCCCACTCTTACAGGAAGCTTGGTTGGATCCTCTCCCATTTCCTCTGCTACTTCTGCAATATGCAGAGCATAGGAAGGAGTGCAGGTAATAATTGTGGAAGAAAAATCTTTCATTATCATAATCTGACGTTTTGTCTGCCCTCCAGAGATGGGAATGATCTTTGCACCTATCCTGTTAGCTCCATAATGAACACCCAACCCTCCTGTAAAAAGACCATATCCATAGGCATTTTGAATTACATCATTGGAGGTGGCTCCTGCACTAACCAGTGCTCGAGCCATTACCTCTGCCCACAGATTTATATCGGCCCTTGTGTAGGCATCTACTACGGGTTTTCCTGTAGTGCCAGAGGACATATGAACCTCAACTATATCCTTTAAAGGAGCACTAACCAGACCAAAAGGATAATTCTCACGAAGATCATCCTTGGTGGTGAAGGGTAGCCTTTTTAAATCATCCAGAGACTTTATATCCTCGGGCCTTATCCTGGCATTATCTAACCTATTTTTGTAAAAAGGAAGATTGTTATATACCCTCTCTACGGTTTTTTTCAATCTCTCAAGCTGAAGCTTCTCAAGCTCATCCCTCTGCATACACTCGTATTTAGGATTCCAGATCATCTTTAACTTCTCCTCCTGGTAAAAAAATTGGGAAAAATCTGTACAGGTAGTTTTAACAAGTTTACTTTTTCAAAGTAAACTTGAAGACAGCAGGATAGCTCATTACAACATTTTCATTAATAGGACTAAATCTCCATTTGTACAGGGTATTTCTAATTTCCTCGTCAAAAGCAATCCAACCAGAAGTCTGTACAATCTCAACACTCAAAACCTCTCCAGTTGGAGCTACATAAACCCTTACTTCCCCTTCTCCTCCAATACCTCTTTTTTCCATCTCTTTAGGGTACCTTGGCATAACTTTTCTCTCTATTTTTCTGGTTCCCAACCCTCTAAATTTAATAGGAGATTCCTGTTCTCCCGTGATAGCTAATTTTCCCTTCTTTTCAGTCCCCGTTGAAGGAGTAAATGAAGGGATTTTTCCATACACAGGAGAGGGTATTTTAGCGGGAAGTCCAGGGTTAACCGGTGATCCTAAGGGAAGTTTCTTAACCTCTTTTTCTTCCTTAAAAGCAGTTACTATCTTTCTTTGAGTAATAACTGGCTTTAAACGGGGAGATGGAAATGGTACCCTGATTTTACCTTTAGATCTAACACGAGGCGCAACAACAGGTAAGTTCTCAGAAGGTTGAGGAGTGATCTTTACCGGTAAAACCTTTGGAGCTACTTTTTTCTCAACAACCTTTTTCTGAGAGGGAGGTGGTGGAGGAGCTTTTTTTGCCTTTGTTGCTAATTTAACATCAATAAGAGCAACCGGTATAATCTTAGGTTTGGGGGAGGGAATATACATTCTCCATGTTGGAAAAAATACGAGAAGGGAAAAATGAGCCCCAACTGAGATTAAAAGCCCGAGTTTAAAAAAATCTTTCTTTACCATTATTTTTTTTCCTTTTCTGGAAAGGTAAGAATACCCAGCCTTGTAGCTCCAGCCATCCTGGCAAGATCCATAACCCTTACAACCCTGCCATGTTTTACATCTTTATCAGCATTTATTACAACCATACCACCTCTTTTCTTAATCTGTTTTCTCAAAAGGCTGACAAGCCTATCTTCTCTTTTTATCCAAACTTTGCCAAGATATATGTGTCCATCTTTAGTTATGGAAATAACAATATTCTCCTTAACCTTTTCCTGAGGTGTGACAGTCCTGGGAAGGTTAACCTTTATCCCATACCTTATGGTAGCAAAAGTAGTAGAAACCATAAAGAAAATAAGCAAAAGAAATACCACATCAATAAGAGGGGTAAGGTTTATAAAAACCTCCTCAGATCTTGAACGAGGACGATTAAACTTCAAATTACTCTCCAACGAGAAAATCTATAAATTCGCTGCTAACTATCTCAAAACTCCTTATTATTTTATCAGTTCTGTGCATAAAGTAATTGTAAAAGATAAGGGCCGGAATAGCGATGGTAAGGCCAACTGCTGTGGTTATAAGAGCCTCGGCAATTCCTCCTGCCAGAGCTCCCGGCTCTCCTGTCCCCTGAACCGCAATTACATTAAAGGCTTTTATCATTCCCATTACCGTCCCAAGAAGACCAATAAGAGGGGCTACCGTAACAATGGTACCAAGAACCTTTAACCATTTCTCAAGATAAGGGATCTCCAGAGATCCAGCCTCCTGTATGGCTTCCTTTATTTCTTCCTTTCCTTTATTTCTCTTTTGAATACCAGCTTTTAAAATTCTGGCAAGAGGAGAAGAGGTCATCTCGCAAAGAGCTAAAACCTTCTCTATTTTATTATCCTCGTTTCCATTAATTATACTCCTTATTTTTTCCACAAACCTACGAGAACGAGCTTCAATAACTCTTAAAGCGATGAATTTCTCAATAATTATAGCTAAGGCTAATACAGAACAGAACAGAAGAGGTATCATCAAAATTCCACCTTTTATAAGTATATCAAGCATAACTCCTCCTTAACTTTAGGTTGTTTTTATCCTAATTCATAACCTTATTTTGTCAACTCTTCTTTTCTCCAGTTTCGGGAAATCTCAGGGCTGTCCTGTAAAACGTCTGTTTCGTCTATCTGGTCTATCTCGTCTATTTCGTCTATTTCGTCTGTCTCGTCTGTTTGGTCTGTCTCGTCTGTTTGGTCTGTCTCGTCTATCTCGTCTGTCTGGTGTGTTTGGTTACTTTGGTTTATTTGGTTGATTTGGTTTGTCTGGTGTGTTT
>JAGGTG010000046.1 GCA_021163905.1 Candidatus Aerophobota bacterium | reverse complement strand
GCATTAAAGGATGTTAGACTTCCAGATCCGGAACGAATCATGAATAACTATCCCCTGGAGTTAAGTGGAGGAATGCGTCAGAGAGTATTAATTGCAATGGCTCTTGTTAATGAGCCAGATTTTCTCATCGCTGATGAGCCCGGGACTGCTCTTGATGTGACAATTCAAGCCCAGATCCTGGACCTACTAAGAGATCTTGTTAAAACTCGTAGAATATCCGTATTGCTTATTACCCATAACCTTGGAGTTATACAGGAAATGACCGAACGGGTTTATATTATGTACGCTGGGCAGGTTGTAGAAACAGCACCAACAGGTTTTCTCTTTGAGAATCCAAAGCATCCCTATACACGGGGGCTCCTTGCCTCTGTTCCCCATCTAACCGGCGGTGAGATTGCTGAGGGGATTCGGGGAACAGTACCTGACTACACAGCAGTTCCTTCAGGGTGTCGCTTCCATCCACGTTGCGATAATGCCATGCCAATTTGCTCCCGAAAAAAACCTCCATTTACCATGCTTGAGCCAGATCACTATGTTGCATGCTGGCTCTATACAAAACAGGATATCAAAAATGGATAAACCCCTTCTGGTTGTTGAGAATCTGGTAAAGTATTTTCCTGTAAGAGCTGGATTTTTCCAGCGACAAATTGGTCAGGTAAGGGCCGTTGATGACATTAGCTTTGATATAAAAAGTGGTGAGATCTTTGGACTTGTTGGTGAATCAGGATCAGGTAAATCCACAGTTGGGAAAACCATAGTTAGAATCTACAAACCAACAAAAGGAACTATTCGCTTCAAGGGAAAAGATGTTACAAAACTAACAAAGGAAAACCTGCGGTTTTTTAAAAGAGAAGTCCAAATGGTATTTCAGGATCCTAAATCCTCTCTTAATCCCCGCCGAAGTATAAAAAGCACACTTGAGGATCCACTGATTATTCATAAAATCGGTAAAAATTCCCGCGAACGGGAGAGAATTGTTGGAAAACTTCTTCAAATGGTAGAACTTTCACCAAGCTATATGTATAAATATCCATCTGCATTAAGTGGAGGACAACGCCAGCGTGTGGCAATTGCCCGGGCTCTTGCTGTTAATCCATCTTTTATTATCCTTGATGAGCCAACTTCAGCTTTAGATGTATCGGTTCAGGCTAAGGTTATCCGTCTTCTACAGAACCTCCAAAAAGAACTTCAACTATCGTACCTGTTTATCTCCCATGATCTTAGTCTGATGCGTACAATAGCCAATAGAACTGCTGTCATGTATGTAGGACGTATCTACGAGCTTGCCTCAACAGAGGAACTCTTTGTAAATCCACTTCATCCTTATACGAGAACACTAATCTCAGCTGTTCCCGTTGTCTCTAAAGAAGAGGCGCGGGTGAAACCAAAAAAACAAAGTCGAGGTGGGGAAATCCCAAGTCCAGTAGATCCGCCAAGTGGCTGTGCCTTTCATCCTCGATGCAGTTTAGCAGATGAAATTTGCTCTCAAAAACTTCCGGATATAAAAGAGGTTATACCAGGTCATTTTGTCCGTTGTCATCATGTTTCAATTAATATCTCATCCATTAAAGAACAAGACAGCCATTTGTTAAAAATACAGTTAAACAAAAAACAACAAGAGGAGAGTATAGAATGACCACGATTAAATCCGATCAGGAAATTCAAGATTTTGTAAGAGGATGTACCTTTATGGGAACAGGAGGAGGTGGCAATCCAAAAGATGGAATTGCCTGGTTAACTGCCGTCAGAGATGAGGGACTGCCAATTTCCTGGGTAGATGTTTCATCTATTTCCGATGATGATTGGACACTCTGTCCTTTTTTAATGGGGTCAATAGCTCCGCTTACCGAAGAGGCAAAAAAAAGAATGAAACAGCTGGGATTGGTTAAAGATGCCTTTAAAAGTATCCAGGCTGAATCAGTCCGATTGCTTGAGGAATACATGAAGGTTAAGGTAAAAACTCTTGTTCCTATTGAACTGGGAGGATCAAATACTCCAGGAGTAGTTGCTGCAGCAGCCCGTCTGAGAATATCTGTCGTTGATGGAGACTATACTGGACGTGCTATCCCGGAGATTCCACAGACAACCCCTTACCTTGAAGGACTACCCCTCTGGCCAATTTCCAGTGTAGATAAGTATGGCAATTTTTGTATCATTAAGGAAAGTACCAGCTATGAAATGGCAGAGCGAATTGGTAAGTTTATAGCTGCTGCTTCTTTTGGCATTGCTGCCCAGGCTGGCTTTTTATTTAAAGGAAATGATATGAAGCGAGTTGTAATACCGGGAACACTTTCCAGATGTCTGGAAATTGGGCGTTTAATTAGAACTTCAAGGGATTCCGGACAGGATCCTGTAATGCAAATAGTTAAAGAACTCAACGGCTGGTTACTATTTGAGGGAAAAGTTTCCAGAAAGGAATGGGAGGATAAGGAAGGCTATTACTGGGGAACTCATACAATAACTGGAGAAAAAAATTTTGCAGATAAAGAGTTCAAGATCTGGTTTAAGAATGAGAATCATATATCCTGGCTAAACGGAAAACCCTATGTAACCAGTCCAGACATGCTAATTGTAGTGGAGCGAGAAACCGGAGAACCATTAACTAACCCTGAGATTTCTGAAGGGCAACGGGTAGCAGTTATTGGGCTACGTGCAATTAAACAATTTCGTTCATCAAAAGGAATTGATATTCTTGGACCGGGCCATTTTGGATTTGATATTGACTACACTCCAATTGAGAAACTTGTCAGCTAAATTACGGGGAGAAACCATAATATGAATGTTAAAATTAAAGTTGTATTGGCAAGCTCCTCACAGGGATTGGTAAAAAGTCAGCTTGCCAACAGGCAAAAGGCTTTAGCTCCAGGAACTGAAATTACAATTGTTGCCCCCGATAAATGCCCACCATCCACCGAAGGGGAAGTAGATGAAGTTCTTGCTGCTCCACAAATTCTCCTGGAGGTTGCAAAGGCAAAAAAAGAGGGGTTTGATGCTGTTACTATTGACTGCACGCTGGATCCAGGACTCAAAGCAGCTAAAAAAGTAAGTAGTATTCCAGTAGTAGGGGCAGGAGAGGCAGCTCTTTCTATTGCACTCCTTCTTGGGGAGCGTTTTTCCATCATCATGCCAACTTCGGAAAGCATCAGTCCAATGATATCCAAGGTAAGACAAATGGGATTATGGGAACGCTTGGCTTCTGTTCGATCAATCAATGTTCATGTATTGGATCTTGAAGATCATACACGGATAATTTCCGCAGTTAACAGGGAAGCCCGTATTGCCATTGACAGGGATGGAGCAGATGTAATAGTTCTTGGATGTACTGTTATGGGACCTATTGCCGATGAGCTCTCCTCTCATCTCGGTGTTCCAGTTATTGAACCGGGAACTGCCGCTATAAAACTTGCCGAGACTCTCGTTCTGACTAAATGGAGCTCACCTGGAAGGTAAAATATTCCTCTCTGGTTGAACAATTAAGAGATGAAGAAGATTATTTAGATAAATTCTTCAATTTACGAGAATACAGGTGACACAGGGCAACTGCAATAGCATCAGATGCATCATCAGGACGGGGAAGATGGGAAAGGTTAAATGTCTTTTTAATCATATGCTGGATCTGTTCCTTGCGAGCCCTTCCGTAACCTGTTATAGCCTGCTTTACCTCTAAGGGTGTGTAACTGAAAACCTTTGCTCCCTTAGAAGATACTGCAAGAAGAATTACCCCTCTTGCCTGACCTATGGAAAGAGCTGTTTTAGTATTTCTATTAAAAAAAACCTCCTCCACAGCTACTTCTGCAGGGGAGAATCTATCAATAATACAGCTTATCTGCTCATAGATGCTCCTCAATCTATCCACCATATCATCTTTATCCGAGGTACTTAAACAACCATATTCAACAAGCTCAGGAGAATTTTTAACTTCAATAACTCCATATCCCGTAGCGGCCGTTCCTGGATCTATACCCAGAATAATCATAATTTAAACCTTGCTTTTAAGAATAACATCGGTAAGATCAACTGCCCATCGAGTTTCCTTTACATCATGGGTTCTAACTATTCTCGCACCTTCCATAACAGCAACACAACTTGCAGCTAAGCTACCAGTCAGTCTTTTTTCAACCGGCAGTCCCAATACCTTTCCTATAAATGATTTACGGGAAACACCTATTAAAATTGGTTTTCCGAGTACCTTTAGCTCAGATAATCTTTTCAAAATAAAAAGGTTATGTTCTACAGTTTTACCAAAACCTATCCCGGGATCCACTATAACCTTTTCCGGATCAATTCCTGCTTTAACTGCTCTTTGAATTCCATCATCCAGGTAAGAGATTATCTCATCCATCAAAGATTCGTATCTGGGATTGTTCTGCATATTTCTCGGTGTCCCTTTTATATGCATTATAACTACTGGGACATTGTATGAGGAGACAACTTTAACCATCTCTGGATCAAATCTCAACCCACTTATATCATTGACCATCTGTGCCCCTTCCTCAAGAGCTGAGATTGCCACCTTTGATTTATAGGTATCAATTGATACAGGAATATCAAATAAATGGGTGATCTTGCGAATATATGGAATAACCCTTTTAATTTCCTCTTTTTCGGTTACCGGTAGAGCACCCGGTCGTGTAGATTCCCCTCCAATATCTATAATATCTGCTCCTTCCTCCACCATCTGTTCAACCCTATTTAAAATCTCCTTTTCACCTTTGTATTTTCCTCCATCATAAAAGGAATCGGGGGTTAGGTTAAGAATGCCCATTACTGCTACTTTCTCGGCTAAGTTAATACTTTTTGAAGGAAAGGACAAATTGTAACTTTTTCTCTGAAAATTATCCAGAGTACTTTTAATGGTAATAGATAGATCATTTAATCCCTGTTCATTTAACTTTTTACAAAGTCTTTGGTAGGAAAGAAAGGAACCTGTTAAAAAAAAGCTATTTTTTTCTTTTGCCGGAAAAAAACCTATCTGTGGAATATACTCTGAGATAATTACCTTGAGGTTGGATAAAATCCCGGGGGGAACATCACTTAGTTTAAGGAAAAAAGGGGGATCTTCAGAACTAATCTGCGGTATCTCCCTTGAGGACAGAATCCGACACCACATGTTCCACTCTCCTTTTTTTCCTCTTAACAGCACCCTCTGATTTATACTTCTCCTCTTTTTCTTTCTCGATTTCAGGAGTTACCTTATCCCCGAGGATCCTTTTAATATCATCTTCCTCAAGTACCTCCTTTACTTCCAGTTCTTCGGCAAGTTGTACAAGTTTATCCTTATTCTCCTTTAAAATACGGTAAGCTCTCTCGTAAGCCTCCTGAACTATTCGAGATATTTCTTTATCCACCTCATAGGCAAGTTCTTCACTGTAATTTCTCTCCTTTAAAAGATCACGCCCAAGAAATACCTCCTCAGCTCCTGTTCCCAATGCTACAGGACCAAGTTTATCGCTCATCCCGTACTCACATACCATTTTCCTTACAATATGAGTAGCTCTGGTAAGATCATTTTGAGCACCAGTTGATACCTCATTAAAAATTAATTTTTCACTGGCTCTACCGGCAAGAAGAACACATAACTTATCCATAAGCTCTGATCTTGTGGCCAGGTATCGATCCTCTAAAGGAAGCTGAAGAGTATATCCAAGTGCAGCAGATCCTCTGGGAATTATTGAAACTTTATGTACAGGATCAGCATTTGGTAGAATATTCCCTACCAGTGCATGTCCGCTCTCATGGTAAGCTATAATTTTCTTCTCCTTTTCCCTTATTACCCTTGATTTTTTCTCTGGCCCAGCTACAACTCTCTCTATAGCTTCCTCCAGATCAGCCATTCCAATTCTCTCCTTATTTTTTCTGGCAGCTAAAAGAGAGGCTTCATTGACAAGATTCTCAAGATCTGAACCAACAAATCCCGGGGTTCTACGAGCTAAAACCTTAACGTCAACATCAATGTCAAAGGGTTTATTGCGCATGTGAAGCTGTAAAATTTTTTCCCTTTCTCTTATATCAGGTACATTAATGGTTATCCTTCTATCAAATCTTCCCGCTCTAAGCAGGGCTGCATCAAGAACATCAGGGCGATTGGTAGCTCCCATAACTATAATTCCTTCACGAGGGGAAAATCCATCCAGCTCTACTAAAAGCTGATTTAAAGTTTGCTCCTTCTCATCATGACCTCCTCCTATTCCAGCAAATCTCTGTCTTCCAACTGCATCTAATTCATCTATAAATATTATACAGGGGGCATTTTTTCTAGCTTGATCAAAAAGATCTCTAACTCTTGCTGCTCCAACACCAACAAACATTTCCACAAAATCAGATCCACTTATACTAAAAAAGGGAACCCCTGCCTCTCCAGCTACAGCTCTTGCCAGAAGAGTTTTGCCACAACCAGGTGGTCCAACCAGAAGTACTCCTTTTGGAATCTTTGCCCCCATTCTCTGGAACTTCTGGGGATTCTTCAAAAACTCTATTATCTCCTTAAGTTCCTCCTTCGCCTCCTCTGCTCCAGCTACATCTTCAAAAGTAACTCTGACTTTTTCCTTGGATGCGATCTTTGCCCTGCTTTTTCCAAAGGAAAGAGCTTTATTTCCTGTAACACGCATTTGACGGAATATCCAGATCCATATTCCTATGAAAATAATTATTGGGAGTATCCCGCCCAATAAATTTACCCACCATGCAGACGTTTCAGGAAATGCCTGTATTTCAACTTTATTACGTCTTAAGATGTTAATTAACTGGGGGTCATTGGGAGCATAAGTAACAACCCATGTTCTATTATTAACCTTTCCCTTAATGCTTTTACCTTTAATATCAACCTTACTAATC
>JAGGTG010000226.1 GCA_021163905.1 Candidatus Aerophobota bacterium | reverse complement strand
TGATAGGCCTTTATCATTATCTCAGCAATAGGGGTATTATCTCTTATCATCTTAATCTTCTCCATCTTGTGACAAAGATTATCCCTCCAACAACAAGGGGAAAAATAGAAAGGCAGTATAGAAAGTTTGCATTTTCTTTCTTAACTATTCTAATCTCTCTTTTGCTTTTAGGCATTGTGGTACTTTCTCCTTTCTTTTCAAGGTAAATAAGGTACCCCTCCCTGGGAAGTTTTTCCGTGAGGACTAACTGGTAACCACTGAAAGTAGGATGTTTATAGGGAAAATCTTTTTTGTTGTATTCCAGAATATTGTACCCTAATTCAGGCCCAGGAATTTGCTGAACAATGTATGGTTTTTCTACTATTTTACTTAGAAGATTTCCCCTGCCATAAAAAAGTAAAATTACATCTTTAATGGGATCGGTATGTACCCACTTCCAGTTTTCCACTCTTCCTGTGTTTTGAGGATCCATTAACTTGTTGTGATAAAGCTCGTTATACTCATCCTGAAAATAAGGACGAAAATAAAGAACATTTTTTCCTGCAGCATAAATTATACTGGCAGGATCGTTACACTGCTCTTTTTTTGTCCATCTATTACCCGGAATTATCTCGTATCCAACTCCCCTTGTTCTACGTGAAGTGAAGACAAAAAGGTTTTTTTCACTTCCCTCAACAATGGTCTTATCCCTGGCTCTAACTCTTATCCTGTATTTACCCGGAGGAAGGTTGATAATATAATCCTTTTTAGGTTCTGTAACGTAAAAATTTGGTCCCTTGGGAGGTTGCGGTTCCTTGGGTATCTCAATATTAAGGGGTCCTTTCTCCCCCGCCTCTCTTCGTTTTTTAACTTCTTTAAAAAATTTATCCAGCTTTTTCCTGTATTCTATTCTTGCCTCATAGTACTTTTTAAGGGCATTGTAATAATCATCAAGGGCTTTTTTATATTTTTTATACTGTTTCCTTGCTTCCTCATCCTTGTAAAATAGAGCTTTTTCGCCCCAGTACCCTTCCGGGTAGTAAAGAACATTATCCTCTTTTTTAAGTCTTTTTATCACCTTACCGTCTTTTAAAATCTCCAGAGTTCCATCTACATCTTCATTTAGAGTTTTCCATCCTGCCATATACTTACCGGTAATGGGCCAGAAATAAACCAGTGTTTTTTTGGCAGAGATAGCATTGTCCTTGTTGGCAATAAGATATATTGTATCTTCACTTTTGGGGATAAATCCTGCTGTATACGTTTTACCATCAAATACATTCCAGCTATAAACAAGTTGTTCCTGGAGTACAGGAGCTGTGCTCACCTGGGGCTGTTTTCCTTTTTTCTCTTGCTCCTGAGCTAAAACTACTGTGGTAGATACCAGGATTAATGAAAAAATGGTTAAAATACTAAAGACGCCTTTTAGCCTCATATTCTTACCCCCTTTGCTTTCAAAATATATACGGATAGAGAAAGTAAAACTACTGTATAAATAATCGAATAGAGAATATTAAGTAAAAATGGTTTAGGACTTCCAAGCTGTATGGATTCCATACCACGGGAAAGATAGGAAAAGGGAGATATCCAATTTATAAAATAGTAAGCTACAGAAAGAGCCTTCTGTACATAACGTAGAGGTGGAGAGAGCACCTCAGGAGGAAAATACAAAAATATATTCTGCAAAAACCAGATAACAAGGAAAGCAATTAATATTCCTATAATCCATATTATTGAGCTTCTCACTCTTCCAGTTAGGGAAGAGATAAAAAGACCAAAACTAATTACACAGGAGGCGATAAATATGGATAGAAGATAGGCCTTTAACAGAATAGGGGTAAATCCTAAGTTGGTTAAAAGGGATACACCAAAAAAGTAAATCAAAGAAAACCCTGTTATTATAAAATACAGGATCATATCTGTAAAGTACTTTCCCAGAAGAAAGGAGGAAGAACTCACAGGACCGTAAAATAAAACCTCAAGAGTTCCCTGCTCTCTTTCTCTGGAGATGGAAACAGCAGATACTATCACCAGATAAAGGGAGATGACAATTACAGATATAAACAGTGGGAAATTTAAAGGATAAGAGGAGATAAATATGTTATTCTCCCCTATTCCCTTAAGAAAATTTCTGATAATAAACGATGAAACCAGGAAAGAGACAAACATAGCTCCATATATCCCCCAGCCGTAGAGGCTGGACAAAAGTTCCCTTTTTGTGAGTATTTTCATGCTTCTGATAGATAGGGAAAGTTCCCTGTTACTCATTGATATTCCTCCTTTACCGGAAAAAGTTGGACATCCTCAATGGTATCCTTGAAGTCACCCTGTTTAAGGTGAACTCTTATCTCCATTATTCCCCATTTTTTATCTTCCAATTTAACTGGTATTTTATTCCAGGGTATAAATCCTTTGTTTTTAGCAAGATAGGCACTTGAGTCCCAGTAATGTTTAATTGGTCCCTCAAATAGTTTTTTCCCTTTTTTGTAGTGTTTTTCCTTTCCAACTCTCTCCCATATGGTGACATCTACTTTTATAGGAAGTTCGGGAAAATCAGTCATTCCTATTCCCTTTGAATCAGCGTATCTTATCTCTATAGTGATTCCATCTTTTCTGGAATCGGAAAAACATATTATTTCTTTTAAATCAGGAATTTTATCACCTTTAAGAGGTATATTAAGCTTATTTTCACCTGGTTTTACCTTAACGGTTTTTGTGAATTTAACCCATCCTGAGGGAGGAGAGGCTTGGAGAGTATACTCCCCCGGTGGAATATGGGTGAGCTCATAAGATGTTGATCTGTAAAGCACAGTGGATCTTCCATCGGCAACAATCCTAACTCCTTTAACTGGATCCCCTGAGAGCTCATCGTATATTTTACCCTTAATTATCCCGTATTTAGAAGAACCAATTGCAGTATAAAAAATAGCTACCAGAGCTACAACCACAACAATGACCACTACAAGTATAAGTGAAAAGTAAGCTTTTCTCATTGCAAAACCTCCTAAGATGCTGCCAGGAGGGAGATATTTTTCTGGGTTATAGTGATAAAGGCCTCTTCAAGACTCATCCCCAGAGTTTTTATTCCCAGAACTACTCCTCCTTTTTGGGCAATGGCTTTTGAAATATCAGCTCGATGGTCTTTATCAGTTGTTACTTTGAGGGTTAGTACATTTTTTTCCTGGTGAATCTCTTTTATAAAATCAAATGCCCTTAAAGTATCAAGAATATCTTTACTTACCTCTGTAAGCTCTACCTCAATTTGGACAAAATCGGTGAGTTTTCTCCTCAGATTATCCATACTATCCTCAGCTAATAATTTTCCCTTGTTAATTATGGCTACTTTACTGCAGAGCTTTTCCACCTCTGATAACAGATGAGAGGAGATAAAAACCGTTCTTCCTTTTTTATTCTCCTTTTCTATAAGATCTCTTATTTGTTTTATCCCTGTAGGGTCTAATCCTGAAACTGGCTCATCAAGGAGCAGAAGATCAGGATCGTGCAAAAGAGCTCTCGTGAAACCCAGTTTTTGTTGCATCCCACGGGAGAAAGCCCCTAACTTTCTATCCTTAACATCTATTAGATTAACAGCTGATAAAAGCTCATCTATTCTTTTTTCTTTGTTTTTAACTCCGTAAAGATCGGCAAAAAAGTTAAGGTACTCCCAGGCTGTCATATCTTTATAAAGATACTGTTTTTCTGAAACTACACCTATTCTTCTTTTTATATCAAGAGGGTTTTTACTTAAAGATTCTCCCATAATGTAAATTTCCCCCTCTGTTGGTTTTAAGATTCCTAAGAGCATCAGGATGGTTGTTGTTTTTCCTGCTCCATTAGGACCAAGAAATCCATAGATCTGTCCTTTTTCTACCTTTAAATTTAAATTATCTACAGCTCTAAAACCATCGTACTCCTTGGTTAAATTTTTGGTATGGATCATAATTATCCTCCCTCTATGGGGTTTGTATTTAATTAAAAATTACTGATTATTTATTTTATCAGCTATATATTTTTTGTCCAGAATTTGTATTATTTTTTCCCCAACTTCCCGGGGAAGATGTGGAATTAACCTTTGAGCAATCCTTAATACGCCTTCTTTGCCTGTTGATTCAAAACGAAATGTAAAAAGAGGTTCAGTAACCGATACCCGTATCAGTCCCCATCCGTCTTCAAATTTGATTTTTACCCCGTCTATTTCTTCTACAGGATAGCTGGATTTAAAAAATGAAGAGATCTCCTTTACAATTCTTTCCCTGTCTTCTCCTTTGTACTTTATCCTTATATCAGGAGTTATAAAATAAGAAGGTAAGTTTTTTCTTAAACTGGATAATTTTTTCTTTTTCCTTAACAGGATTTCAATTAATGAAAAACAGGCAAAAAGTGCATCATCTCTTTTCAGCTCTCCAAAGAAAAAATGCCCCGATATCTCTCCACCAAAAATTGCATTTTCTCTAATCAGTCTTGATTTTATATAGGTATGACCTGATTTTTCCACAAGAGCCAATCCTCCCATTTTCTTTACACTATCTGGAACTATAGATGAGCATTTAATATCATATACAATTTTTTCCCCGGGATGCGATGAAAGAATCCATCTTACGAAAAGTGAAATTATTTCATCAGCTGGAACAAATCTTCCCTCATCATCTATGAAACTAACCCTATCTCCATCTCCATCAAAAGCTATGCCAAGATCCGCCTTATTTTTAGATACCTCATTTTTAACCGCGGTTAAATTTTCTTCTAATGCTGAGTTAGGGGAACGATTGGGAAAATTACCATCTGGATTGGAAAAAATTGAAAAAACATCAATGTTAACTTTTCTCATAATTCTCTCAGCATACCCGCCCCAGCATCCATTACCTGCGTCTACTATTACCTTAAATTTTCCTTTTTTATTTATAAGAGAAGACAAATGGGAAAATCTTTTAGTTATCCATTGTTCATAAGGAATGAGAGCATTTTTTTTATAAATTCTACCTTTCCCCTTTTTTATAGTAGATCTGTTAAAGGTAATTTTCTTAATTTCTTCAATTTCCCTATCGGTTGGTGGTATATCACCCAGCATGAATTTAAATCCATTGTATTCTGGTGGATTATGAGATGCTGTGACAATTACTGCTCCCTCCACATTCAATTTTTCCTTGGCAAAATATACAACAGGCGTTGGAACAATTCCAATATCAACTACCTCACATCCTGTTTGGATAAGACCTTTAATTAAAGAATCCTTTAACTTTGGAGTGCTTGGGCGGACATCTCCTGCAACTACACAACCTGAGGTGAGTTTGGTTCCTATTGCCCTCCCTATTCTTAAGGCAAGATCAGGATTAAGTTCATCAGGATATATTCCCCTTATATCGCATTTTTTAAAAATACCTTTACTCATACCCTCTTTCCCTGCAGAGTTTCCTGAAATGATCGTACCTTTGTCCGTAAAGATCAGCATATTTTAAACGAGGATGTATTTCCTCTTTTTCACCTATCATATTTTTAGCCGCCTCCATTAGAGAGGTATAAAATGTTCTGGAGGCAGCTAATATTGCACAGCCAAGTGCCGCACTTGTAAAGTTAGTTTTAACTAAAATTTTTTGCAGAACATCTGCCCTTATCTGTAGCCACGGTTTGCTTTTATTCCCTCCACCACTTGTGTAAATTCTATTACCAATTTCTGCTCCTAATTGAGAAATAACTTCATATATCCACTTTTCTACATAGGCCACTCCCTCAAGATAAGCGGTATAAAGCTCGTATTCATCTCTTGCCTTTCCCACTACAAATCCCTTCGCCTCAGGATTAACAAAGGGCAGTCTTTCCCCTTTTCTAACCAGGGGATAGACAAACATCGGTGTAGGAGTATATTCAGGAACCATTAAATTGAGTTTCCCCAAATCTTTATCTTTAAATATTTTCTCCAGACATTCTCCTCCTGAACTGCTTGCACCTCCCGGAAGCCAGTAACCATCAGGATGGCGGTGGCAGTATATCCTTCCCAGAGGATCCTTTATTAGTCTTTTACTTATCCCCTTTACAACAAGTGTGGTACCGAGAGTGCTGTTCCAATCCCCTTCTCTGTAAGCACCGGATGAGATGAAGGAGGCAGTTCCATCGGTTACTCCCGCTCTTACTGATATTCCAGCCACCAGTCCTAATTCTCTGGCAGTCGAGGGAGTAACCTCTCCTATAGCCTGTCCGGAGGGAACAACTCCCGGTAAAAGCTCTGGTGAAATTTTTAGCTTTTTTTCAATAAATTCTGGCCACTTCCTGTCGATAAGATCATAACCGGTCTTTAATGAATTAGACTCATCACTGACAGAAAAGTTCTCGGTGAGTTTACCTGTTATGAAATCTGCAGCATGAATAAATTTGTAGGTTTTTTTGTAAATGGAAGGTAGGTTTTGTTTTATCCATAGAATTTTACAAAGAGCATCTGATGGTTTAAACCCGTGTCCAATTTTTTCAGTAAAATCCCGGGCTATATCATTTATAATATTTGCCTGATGTATAGCTCTTGCATCATTGTACATAAGAGCATTGTAAAGAGGTTTTCCTTCTTTATCTATCGGAATTACTGTTCCTGAAGTGGAATCACAGGCAATAGCTAAAATATCATGAGGAGAGTACCCTTTACCATGCATTTTTCCTATTACCTCAACAATGCTTTTTTTCACTGCTATCCACCATTTTTCCGGAATCTGTTCCGAGTATCCCGGGGGAAGGTTGAGACAGACAGCATTTTTTAATTTAACATCACTTTCAGCAATAATTTCTCCTTTCTCATTACATACTAAAGTTCGAACTCCTGTGGTTCCAACATCTATCCCCATAAATAACACAGAAAACTCTCCTTTTTAAATTTTTTTAATAATATAGAGCTAAGAAGGTTCTTGTCAAATTTATGTAGCCTGAAATTGGGACACTTTTTCCACAATATTCCTCTAAAGGGCTCTCTGGGTATCCCTAAGGAAGCCTCTTTTTGGCGAG
>JAGGTG010000152.1 GCA_021163905.1 Candidatus Aerophobota bacterium | reverse complement strand
CCTTATTAGTTAAGGTTTAGTGATAACCATACATGTTAATGACTGTAGACACAGGGAGGTATGTCATTCCCATTCCTGCAAAGCCGCAACTTGCACTAGCATTACCGTCAATCAGCACCCATTTCCTTGTTCCTTCTCCCTTGTACTCTTCTTCCAACCCGGGCCATACTGTTCCTGCCAAAGTCATCTGATTCTCCACACCATATTTATGGAAGGTCATAGTCAGGTCTACTGGCTTCTCCTCTGCAGCGTCTTCGGGGTCAGGAGTAGTACCATCTGCAGCGAAATTTGTAAACTCCTTGACGCACACATAACCAGGGGCAACATTAGCAACACCAGAATTATAGATATTTCTTATAGTAGAATCCAATCGGGGCAGAGCAAAGACTACAAAGTCCTGATGATACTTTGCATTCCAAGGTTTGCTAATCTTTCCTGTTCCGGGCAGAACGCCATGCTCATAGGGCTGAAACTTCTCGCCTCCCCAACCTACCAGTATCTTATACACATGTCTCCAGTCTTTCAGCCAATCTGTACCTGCGGTGTCAATATAAGCAAAGTCACCAGCATCCCATGTACCGTCCTCATTCCCGGCGCCGCACATCACCACCTCTGTATTATTTGCTAGCTTAGTAACCTCATACTTAGTATGAGTACCAGGATTCAAATCGTACCAGTTCTGCACGCTGGTGATACCCATAGATTTAAGCTCATCTACTTCATTTTGAGATAACTTATGCAGGCAAGGTTTGTATTCATCCACAAAGTCTGGAGCCAGACTTCCTTTCATATAACCCAATGGTGCTACCTCGTCTGGCGTATAAGCCACCCTAGTGCTGTTATCAGTAAGATTGCGATCAACCAGGTTTATGGGATTATTGACACCCAAACTTCCAGTGCTCACACTCATACCGTGCATATACTTATCAATTGCCACTAAATTGTCTTTGGTGGCCTTGTCTTTAGCTATTTTTGACATCCCTCCAAACCTCGGCAATAGCACCGCCACTAAAAATCCTATTATCGCCACTACCACCAGCAGCTCTAAAAGGGTGAAACCTGCCTCTCCTTTTCTCACTAACTTCATTTCCCCTCCTTTTTCTTTTTTTCATGAGAAAGCTTACCCCCAAAGCCTTTCTCACCAATATTTACCCACCAAATCTCCCTTCCGGCTCTCCCGGACAGGGCGTCTTGTGTCATAATCCACCTCCTTTATCTTATTAGTATAAACTAACACTGTAAAGATAAACTAATTTAATATAATGTAAATCCCCCGTAAGTTTAGTTTTTATCATACAATAGACTTAATACTAAAGGTTAATATTTGCCTCGGCAGCTCTCTTTCCCGAATGGCTTTAGCCATTTCAACAGAATCGGTGTTATAAAGTAATCTGCCAGCAGCGCGCCCATGATGCCAGCGCATGCCAGAAGACCGATGTGAATAAGAATCTTTGCAGTCGAGGTCATGTATATCGAGAAGTTGGCAACTATTGCAATGGAAGTCATAAAGAGAGCGGTCCCAATTGATACAAAGGTTCTTTTGATACTCTCCGTATAATCTTTGGTCCTTTCAAATTCCAGCTTGGAATGATTTACAAAATGAATGGTGTCATCCACAGCAAGTCCCAATAACATGGGCATGATGGTCACTGTCATTATATCTAACGGTATATCTGCCCAGCCCATAATACCGCCAACAGCCAATGCTGGGGCAACATTTGGAATCATAGCGATGAGGCCCGTTTTTATGCTGCCGAAAACAAAAATTAATAGTATGGCAATGACAACCATTGCGGCAAGGAAGGATTTGATCTGACCATAAGATACATATTGCTGCATGCGAGTAAACTTGGCAACAGTTCCAACTATTCCCACCTCCGCATCGGGGAATAATTCTCTTGCACTCCTTTTCAGCTCTGATAATTCTCTCTGGGCCTCCGCTGAATTATAATCACCGAGTTCTACCATTAGACGCAGCCGTTTATAATCATAATCCACCCATCTCTCAGCTTCGGTGCCGCCTGCATTTTCATACAACAAAAGCAACTGGGCAATCATCTCACGGCTGTCGGGAATCCTATAATACGCAGGGTCTCCTCCATTTAGAACCTGATTCATATCCTTTATTACATCCAGAATAGAGGTTGTCCTCTTTGTAAGGGGATACCTTTCCACCTGTGAAATCAATTGTTCAAATTTTTTTAGATTTTCAGGATCTTTCGCAGCATCTGCCCTATCAAAATCCAATGTTAAATTATAGGAATAAAGAGAACCTATCTTCGTGTTTCTGATGTAATCCAGTCTCGACACATAAGGAATCTTGAAACCCATTGTTTTGCGCATATCAAAAGAGACCCCAAGTTTTGTCAAGCCGATTATGCAAATAAGAACCACAATGACAAATACAGTCATAATAGATTTTGGATGCGCCAGAATCCATTTGCCCATACTTGCCATACCTCTTTCTAACAATCCGCCACCTTTTTCTCTGTAGTCAGTATGCGGTTTTCTGTCTTTTCCAAAACTCAGGAGAGAAGGATTTAAAATGATAACGAGAACAAAGGTTACCCCTATTACGGAGGCGGTAGTTAAACCTATCCATCTTACCTGTCTCGCCTGCACAAAGAGAAACGACAGAAATCCTGCAATCGTTGTTAGTGCAGTGAAGAATAAGGGCCAGCCGGTTTCCTCAACCGCATGATAAACGGATTCCAATCGATTTCCGGTCTTGAGGAATTGTTGTTTGAAAGAATTAAAGATATGAATTGAATAACCAATTGCCACAGCCAGCCCGAGATAAATAGGCACTGTTATAAAGGTAGGATCCATGGTTATTCCTAAATACCCTTGTATCCCAAAAACAATGATGATGGAGCCAATTGCTGTTATTAAGGGAAACACCACACCCCGAAAAGACCGCAGTGCAATAATCAAAACAACCATGGTTGCCAGTAAAGACAATGGCATTGTTCTATGTATTTCCTTTGTAAAAAAATTTCGCTTGTCAAAGTTGACTATCGGCATCCCGGCTGCTTTCGGATGCAATATTTTGTATTTATCCTGATTAATAATCTTCTCAGCCGCTTCCGCTGCGAACAGTTCAGGAGTCTCATCATGGGTCTTTAACCATTCTTTGATATCAGGATACGGCTTTAATCGCAGTATCACCCAGGACTGCTTGCTGTCGTCGGATACAAGCCTGTTAAGAATTGCTGGTTTTGAAAATAACAGCTTTCTTATCTTTTCTAACTCGGCGGAAGAGGTAGGGATATTTTCCGGCACAGGGTTTATAATTTCTATTCCTTCCCTGGTGCCTTTTGTAAATTCAAAATCCGTTATAGAAAGGACATCATCGGCAAATGGCACATTTTGTTCCAATTCTTTACCAAGTTCACGAATTTTCGCCAAAACTTTGGGGGTAAAGACATCATCCGCTTCCACCAGAACGGCAATATAATCGTTGTTTCCAAATATTTCCCTGAATTCATTTTCCGCTACCCTCATCGGGTCATTTTTTAAAAACCATGACTCGTTTGATACATCAATCTGGATTCTTTGCAACCCGACAAATGCAACAATCATGATAAGGATAAAGACAAAAAAGTTAAACCAGCGCAGTTTAACGATTACCTTGCCAACATTTCTAAACCATCTGTTTATGCTTTCCAGATTCAGCATCTTAAGCTCCCCTTTTAAAAGCTATACTTTGCTTTAATCCACACCTGTGTATTATCCCTATATCTTCCAAATCTGCCATCCTTGTCACCTGAAAAAACATCCGCACCGCCAGAAATATGAAATTCATCCGTTAAGGCATATTCCGCACTTATGCGGTTCAACAAGTCTCTGTTGTTAATGCTGTAGTAGATCATATTTGAAAGCCTCAGGGTCTCTCGCAGTAGCTCTTTGGAGACATTCAAAGTAGATATCATCTCGTGTTCACCCTCTTTTATTCTGTGGCTGTAGCCCAGGATGAATCTGTCAGTAAATTGCGTAGTGATTGTCCAGTCGTTTCCTGGATACCAATCTACACCGAGAAGCCAATTTAAGGAATTCTTCTTAAGCAATGTATCAAACAAATTCTTCGGCTCAAAATATTTTCCTTTATAAAAAGCAGCTTCCCCCCGGAACACAAACTCATCCCATGACTTGGAAAATTCCAATCCGAAGACTGTTAATCTATGATGTTTCGGTTTAAAGGTAATCGTAGTTTTATTGTCATCATAATGTTTAACCGTCCGATGCATGGAAGGAAAGTCATTCCAGGTATAAAAGGCAGACAGGGCAATATCTATACCAGAAGAATAAAAGGAAAGTTTTCCAGCAATCTCACTGTTTTTGAGTTTCTTCTTAGGCTTCCTGGTTTTTTTAAACAAAACATTCGTACTATTGGGAAATTTCGGTGAAATATACCATGGATTACCTGAACTTGGAAGAACAGCACCCTTAAAGAAAGGAATCCATATCATTTCTGTATTAACTGCATCTCCAAGCAAGCGAAATTTTACGGCATCCACAGGCATCCGAATCTCATCTAAATCGCGGGTAATGAACTCTGTATAGTCCGGTGGGCAAATGATGTCCGTAATCTGAATTCCATCTGCTTTTCCCCAGATTATAATCTGACGACCTATTCGCATATCCCACTGATCTGAAATGTAATCTAAGTATCCTTCATGTAACTCTACACCAGTTTCATCTGAAAGCACATAATTCTTTTCTGCATTTACTGAAGCAAACAAAAATATGCTTTCGCTTTCCATGTTTAATTCAAGACGCAACCGGGTTCGTGAAGTAAGGGTATCATCAGGTTCTTTGGTTCTAAAGGAATGATAGGTATCAACAAACCCGCTATATTCACCCCCTGCATTTGCTGAGGCAGCAATTAACACCACAAAAAAAATAAAAATTCCACAAGCCTTCTCCTTCATCTAATCTTACCGCGTTCCAACGTAGAAACCCGAAAAAGATTATCTTTTATTCCAACATTGTATTGAACCTCTTCCATCTCCATAATGGTTTTGTGTTTTTCGGAAATGTTATCCATTTCCATATGGAAAATGGTCCAGAAACCGTCCTGCTGTCTGACATCTTTTGCTGTAAGAATTTTCAACAAACCCTGCTTGTTGTAATATTCTATCCTAACAGGAACAAATGAATCTTTACGAACCCATATAACCCTTTTGGTATACATATCATCTTTATCTTTGGGAATCGATTCAATCACCCAGCAGTCAAACCCATCAATCTTTTCTTCCCCAATCAATTTGTGCTCATCTTCATCTACACTACGGTCTCCCAGATCATCGTATGTAAAATCCGTGCCCATAAAGTATTCATTTCGAGACTTACCACTAATGCGGCGCACTTTTCTCAATGCAGGCAGATACAGCCACCTGTCGTCATCCTTTCCTAACTCATCATACTCCCAGGAGAGAAATGCAGTCCCCTTAATATCCGCTGGTTTCAGAAAATACATCAACCGTTTGGAATCCTTTCCATAATCCTTTGAATAGGTAAGAAGTGTTCTTTCCCGCTTTCGGTTTCTCTTGTTAATCAATATCATGTGGATTATTGCTCTCCTATCATCTCCATCAGGGCGTTCTTTCACCTTCACCATAATGTCTCTGCCTGTAAGCGACTTTCCCTCTGTCTGCAACGGAATAAAACCTGAAACAACACCACCGACAATAAAAATAAAGACAACAACATAAATTACGGTTTGACTCCTCGGTTTTAACACACGGTTGCAAATGAGCATTCCAATATCTCCTTATTCCTTTTCGTTCTTCATAAGCGGAGCTGATACCAACTTAGCAAGGTCAGCGGCGTATGGTTCCTCCTCAATACAATTAATATGGTTTCCCTCAATTTCTATCACCTGAAATTCTCCGAAACATACTTCTCGCCAGAATTCAATTATCCTTTCCTTCATGCTGGGCAAAAAACCAAGTGGTTCAACTGCGACCAAGCAACGTACACCTCCAACATAGGGTAAAGGTGTAAATAGATGAACCGAAGCTGAGCGGAAACTATGGCGAAAAGTTTTAAATAGACCCTCAGCCATCTCGACAGATATTTGTTCTCCGGTGACTTTCGAAACTGCATTAACATAAGTAGTGAAGCGGTTTTTCATACTGAGAGTTGTGAGTTTCCGAAATAAAGCACCTATTTTGTCAAGACCCTCGTCACCTCCAATTGTGCATAGGGAACCTTTCGGTACACAACTATTATTCTTTTCGAGAATTTGTCTAAGACCACGCACTAAATCATCTGAATCTATATCACCAAAACCTGCCTGCTCAAGGGTAATATGTAAATAAGGAAGAAATACTAACTCAATGAACATATCATCGTCAATATCAAAAAATATCGGGGCACTGTCAATCAAAACCAGGTCGGACAGAAGTATTCCTTTCTCAACCAGACGTTTTGCAACTTCAAAGGCAATTAGTCCACCCATGCAATAGCCTATAAGTTGCATCTGTTTGTGTCCTGTTTCCAATAGGCGCCCAGCATAATCATCAGCAAGTCGTTCAATAAGCTCAGACGGTTCAATCGCGCAATATCGTTCATAATCTGCTACTGAAATCCCTACTATGGGTCCAAGTTTATAGGAATCGAGATGTGCTAAGAGCAAACGAAAACAGTTCATTGTGCCCAGTCCAGCGTGAAAAACAACCCTAAGTGGTCCTGTCTCTCCCCCTCCATAATAAGTAAGTACGGCATTGCTTTGCGTCTTACTCTGTATCTCTGGTGAAGCAACATCAGGAACAAGTTCAGTTTCTTTATTATAAGAACGTATAAATTCTCCCAACTCAGCAACAGTTGGATAGCTGAGCGTTTGCCTGAGTAGGAGATCAAAAGGAATTTTGAATTTATCACTCAACTTCCCAACCACTTGCGCCATAATGAGCGAGTCCGCACCACACTCGTAAAAACTCTGTAACCTTCCAATACTTGGCATACCCAACGCTTCAGCCCATAATTGAGCAATTTCTGTCTCCAATGCGTCTAAACTTTCCTCTTTAGCTCCTATATTAGAATTAGAACCCTCTGCTACCTGCGTAGGCTTCCATTTTGCAAGCTCACGCCTGTCTATCTTGCCATTCGGGGTAAGAGGCATCTTATCTAAGAAGACAAAAGATGAAG
>JAGGTG010000241.1 GCA_021163905.1 Candidatus Aerophobota bacterium | reverse complement strand
GGGGAGAAAGCTATTATGAAGAAAAAAGTACTCGGAAAAACAAATCTGGAGGTTTCTGTAGTTGGTTTTGGAGGGATCCCTATCCAGAATTTACCCATGAGGGAGGCAAGAAATTTAATTAGAGAAGTTCTGGATGCTGGCATAAATTTTCTCGATACTGCCCAGGGATATGGGGATAGTGAGGTAAAAATTGGAGAAGGTATAAAGGGGAGAAGGGAAAACTGTATTGTTGCCACTAAATCTCCCTGCAGAACCTCTCAACAGGTTAGATCTCATGTGGAAAAAGCTCTTCGAAGACTGAAAACCGATTATATAGACCTTTATCAAATACATCATGTAAGTAAACCCCATGAGCTGGAACAGGTTCTTTCTCCAAAAGGAGCTCTTGAAGAGCTTATAAAAGTTAAGAAAGAGGGAAAAATTAGACATATAGGAATAACTGGTCATAATCCGGATTTGCTTCAGAAGGCAATTGAGCAATCAAAAGAGCTTGAGACAGTTCAGTTTCCTTTTAACATAGTTGAGGATGGGGAATCAAAACGTGCACTTTTAAACTCGGCAAAAAAATTAAATGTGGGAACAATTATTATGAAACCTCTTGCAGGAGGAGTGATACCTGAACCCGAACTTTCACTTCGCTGGATTTTGCAACAGGGAGTAGATACTGTAATCCCAGGAATGATTTTGCTCTCAGAGGTAAAGGAAAATGCTGCTGTTGGGAATGACCCTTCTCCTCTTTCCCCTGAGGAGCTATCTCGCCTTAAAGATGGGATCAGGGATCTGGAGGAGAACTTCTGCAGACGTTGTATGTACTGTATGCCCTGCCCGGAGGGTATACCTATTTACCTTATTCAGGAGCTGGGAGATAAGGTAAAGGTAAAGGCTGTTAAGAAGATGTGTCAGGATATATATGCCAGATTGGAAAAAACCGTTGAGGACTGTACAGAATGCGGAGAATGCGAGAAAAAATGTCCCTATGAGCTTCCCATAAGGAAGATGCTAAAGGAAAAACATGCTCTCTTAATTGGTGAATAGTAAATAATACAAGCCTCTAATTGTGAGCAAAGTGGGGTGAGCTTGAAAATGGACTTTAAACCCAATGATAAGAGGAGGAAAATACAATGATTGAAGATAAACCTGTGCTTCAACTTACAGATATAATTGAACTACTTGATGAAATTATCGAAAATTTTAAAAATCCTTTAGAGGAAAAAAGTATTACTCTCCATAAATATCTTTCACCCCTTCCTTATATCTTAATAGATAAATATCAGATAAAAAAGGCAATACACACCTTTATTCAGGATTTAATTAAAACCACCAAATCCGGGGAAAAGATAGAGATAATAACAGAGAAAGAAGGACAATTTATAAAAATATCTATTAGAAAAAATTCCTTTAACAATTTTGAATATCCAGACTTATCTTTATTAAGAAAAATTGTTGAACAACACGGTGGCCATTTTAATTCTGAAAAGGAGCAACAGGCAATAGTTTTTTATATTTACCTGCCTTTACCCTAATTAAATTAAGAAGACTTAAAGGAGGAAATTAATGAATAAAATAACCAAGGTCGTAATACCTGCAGCTGGTTTTGGCACTCGTTTTCTTCCAGCTACCAAGGCCCAGCCCAAGGAGATGTTGCCAATCATTGACAAACCAACTATTCAATATATCGTAGAAGAGGCTGTTTTTTCCGGGATAAAAACAATTATACTGGTTACAAGCCAGAATAAAAGATCGGTGGAAGATCATTTTGATCGCAACTATGAACTGGAAGAGCATCTTGAGAAAACCGGGAAAACTGAACTTTTAGTTAAATTACGCCAAATATCTGAAATAGCTGAATTTATCTATATCAGACAAAAGGGAGCGTATGGAAATGGCACCCCCATACTTAATGCAGAACCTGCCATACAAAATGAGCCCTTTGCCGTAATCTGGGGAGACGATCTGGTGGAAAGTGAAAAACCGAGACTTAAACAGTTAATAGAAGTTTATCAGCAGTATCAGAATCCTGTACTTACCGCTTATCCGGTAGATGATGAGGGAACAAAAAAATACGGAATTATCGATGGGGAAGAAGTGGAGCCTGGTATTTTTAAAGTCAAAGGCATTGTTGAAAAACCCGGTCCAGAAAAAGCTCCCTCAAGATTGGCAGCTATAGGTGGCTACATTTTGACCCCTGATATTTTTGATTCTCTTAGAGAAACTCCCCCAGGCAAAAATAACGAGTTGTGGTTGGTTGATGGTATCTTTAACCTTAGCAAAAAAAGGCCTATATATGCCTGTCTCATAAAGGGTAAATACCATGACGTAGGTTCTAAAATAGGATGGTTAAAGGCGAATATAGAATACGGGCTTAAAAATCCGGAAGTCTCTTTAGAGCTGAGAAGATACCTTAAAGAAATAGCTGAGAATCTTTAAAATTAAGGGGAAAGAATGCTACTAAAAAAATTAAGGGAAGATGCTAAAAGGATATTTCGTGCAGGATTAAAGGCAGTTGAACCAGATCAAGCAGTTAAACGGTATGTTAAGGTAAAAGAAAAAATATTAAAAATTGGTCAGAAAAAATACAATTTAGATGAGATTAACCATATCTTTGTTGTTGGCATGGGGAAAGCCGGTTTTCCTATGGCAAAGGCAATAGAGGAGATCATTGGAGATAGAATTTCAAAAGGAATTGTTGTTGTTAAATACGGCTATGGGGGAGAACTTAAAAAAATAAGAATATTAGAAGCATCCCATCCTGTTCCTGATGAGGCAGGAATAAAAGCAGCACAAAAAATAGCGAATCTTGTTAGAAATACAGATGAGAAGGATCTTGTAATTTGCCTGATTTCTGGAGGAGGTTCCGCTCTCCTTCCTGCACCGGTAAATGGGATATCCCTTGAAGAAAAACAACTCACCACTGAGCTTTTATTAAAATGTGGAGCATCCATTCAGGAAATCAACACTATCAGGAAGCACCTGTCCTGGATAAAAGGAGGGCAATTAGCTAAACTAATTTATCCTTCTTCTCTTCAAGCACTTATTCTCTCTGATGTGGTAGGAGATGAACTGGATGCTATAGCTTCTGGGCCAACGGTTCCGGACTCAACTACTTTTGATGAATCCTGGGAAATAATAAAAAATTACAACATCCAATCTCAACTTCCAGAATCGGTGATAAAACATATAAAAATGGGCAAGGAGGGAATGCTCCCTGAGACTCCAAAAAAAGAGGATCCTATTTTTAAGAAAGTGGATAATTTGATCATAGGAAGTAACATCCTGGCTTTGGAGGCTGCAAAAGAGGAAGCAACGAAACTTGGTTATAACTGTCTCATTTTGTCCTCATCCATACAGGGAGAGGCAAGGGAAGTGGTAAAAGTTCATGCAGCTATAGTTAAGGAAATTAGCTCTTCTAAAAATCCAGTTTCTGCTCCTGCCTGTGTTTTGTCAGGAGGAGAAACAACAGTAAAGGTGAGAGGAGAAGGTCTGGGGGGAAGAAATCTGGAATTTTCTCTTGCAGCTTCTATTCAGATAAAAGGAATGAAAAATGTATTAATACTAAGCGCTGCTTCAGATGGGACAGATGGACCAACCGATGCTGCAGGAGCTTTTACCGATGGTTCAACCTGGTCAAGGGCTATAGATATCGGCCTTAACCCGCAAAAGTTTCTGAATAACAATGACTCCTATCACTTCTTTCAACAGCTGGGAGATCTTTTTATTACCGGTCCTACCAACACCAATGTTATGGATATACATATCCTTCTGGTAGTATAAAGATAAAATATTTTCAGGCCTGTATCTCACCTCCCGGGATTTGTGTTTTCCTTAAGATAAAATAACATCCTGGAATTAGTAAGATCCCTCCTAAAACCTGCCATATACTTATACTTTCCTTTAAAAAAATAAAGGAAAGACCTAAAGTTATGAAAGAGGTTAAAAGCAGGGCATTGTTAGTAATGGTAGCTCCTATTTTGTTTAAAAGAAAGTAATATAAAGATCCGGCTGCTCCTACCAGAAAAAATCCGGAGATAAAAAGTAGAAAGTTAACCGATACAGGAGTAATACATAATCTGCTCAGTTTATTAATAGCTGGAAAAAACATAAAAATTGAGGCAATAATAGTAATAAAACTCATAGCCATAACAGGACTTATACGTAATTCTCTCAACAATTTTTTCATATGGATGGTATAAATAGCCCACAGCAGGTTAGATAAAATAATAAGGGAAGAACCCAGGGAAAAAGAAGGTGTTCCTTTACTTAAAGTTATCATAACCGCTCCTGTGAAGGCAAGAAAAAAGCCGGTTATAAAACTTTTATTTCTAATGGTACTTCTTTCATCTGGAAGTTCTATCCAGGCAACCAGGATGACAAAAATTACCGCTAATTTGGATAAGAAGCCAGCTGTATTTGCCTGACTGAAGCCAATACCATAGACGAAAAGGGTTTGATAGAGAAACAGAAGGAAAGCGGGGATAATAAAGTACCTTATTTTTCTTATACACAGTTTTAGCTCCTGCGGGGAAGAAAAGTAATTAAAAATGATAAGAAAAACTGAAGCTGCCAGATATCTGTAAAAATTCTGCGTCAGAGGTGAAAAAAAGTAACTGAGGTATTTAATCACAACTGATGGAAAACTCCACGTTAGGAGCAGGATAAAAAGCATACCCATAACCTTTCCTTTTGAAGTAAACATTTTCCTTACCCGATTTTTTATCAAATATAGAGGGAAAATCATAGCAAAAACTAATACTCAGTCAAACAGATAATTTCCTGGAGTGCAATTTTAGAGGAACATTGATTTACATAAGATTGAATTTTTATATAATCTATAATCTGTGAAAGGATTTTTCAGGCAACACAAAAGTGAAATAATCCATGAGAAGCCGAACCTTAGGGATTTTATTTTTTGCTCATTTTGTTAATGATTTTTATTCTCTTCTTTTACCTATTTTTATCCCTGTTCTGGTTGTGCAGCTTGGGATAAATTACCTTGATGCCGGTATTTTAGTTTCTGCCGTTTCCATAATTGGTGCTATCCTTCAATCACCGGTTGGATACTGGGCAGATCTTCACAAAAAAAGGGTGACTTTCATAGCTGCAGGTTTTCTCTTTTATGCCCTGGGAACTATTACCCTTGGTTTAAGTAATGGATTTTCCCTTCTTTTACTTTCCTCATTTTTTATTGGGCTTGCTACAACGACCTATCACCCCCAAAGTACCAATCTTATTACCAAGGAATTTGCCAAAAAAGGTCAGGCCATGGGCGTTCATGGAGTGGGAGGTCAGCTGGGTAGATTTATCTCTCCTATTTTAATTGCCTGGCTTATCTCTGAATTAAAATGGAGATTTGCCGCAGTAGTTCTTGTTTTTCCTGCACTCATAGCTACATTCTTGTGTTGGTCAGCTCTAAGAGAACCAAAAGAAAGAGGAGATAAAGGCCTTACCAAAGCAATAACTCTGCCCGTTTTACTTTTAGTTCTAATCCTTGGTTTAAGAGGTGCAGTGTTTCAGGGAATTATCTCTTTCCTTCCCTCTTTTTTAGTAGAAAGAGGCTCATCAATTAATATAGCGGGACTGCTAACCGGGATAATGCTGGGGGTAGGTCTGATTGCCCAACCTTTGGGTGGTGCTATGGGAGATAGAGTTTCTAAAGGAAAGATAATCTTTTTGAGTCTTGTAGGACTGACTTTACTTTTTTTCCTTTTTCAGTTAACCCTGGCGCAAACCTCAAAAGGATTAATGTTGAATTACAAACTAATAATTGCTCTTCTTGTCGGGATAGGTTTTTGTATTTTTGTTACTTTTCCAGTGGGACTTGCTCTTTCAGCTGAGCTAACTCCCGGTGAGAGAGTAGGAACCTCTGTAGGAGTTGTTTTTGGCGGAGGCATGATATTTCCAGCTGTTAGCCTGCCTGGAGTTGGTTATCTTATTGACAATTACGGATTCCATACAGGATTTATCTTTCTGGGAATTTTAGCGGTAGTGGCAACTTTAATTAGTGCAATTTACCTGAGGTTAGGTTTGAAATGAGAACACCGGTAAAAAAAGTTTTAAAAAGTAAACTCAGTTTTTTCACCATTTCTCATGGACTGGTTCACACAATTACAGGGAGCCTTGCCCCTATTTTACCTCTCATTAGAAGCGAATTTAATTTATCCTACACATTAATCGGGGCTCTTACCCTGCTTTCAAGCTTAACCCTGGGAATAGCAAGTATTCCTGCAGGAGTTATTTCTGACAGGGTTAACAGACTTAAATTTGTGTCTTTAATGTTTATGTTAATAGGAATTCTGTGTGCTCTTGTTTTATTGGCCACAAAACTTTGGATTATTATTTTACTTTTTTCCTCTCTTTTTTTATGTTTTTCTATTTTTCATCCTTCAGCTCAGGTAAGTCTTTTTTATGAGTATTCCTGCAAAAGGGGATCAACATTTGGGATTTATGAGTCAGGAGGGAATTTCGGCATGTTTCTGGCTCCTATTTTAGCTGGATTTATTGGTTCCAAATTTGGCTGGAGATCGGTTTACGGTATATGGTCTGTTCCTGCTATTATAATTGCCCTGCTGGCCTGGTTTAAATCTGCGGAAAAGGGAACAAAAAATTATATCTACAATTCCAATAAACCTTTTACCAAAGAGATCTTTCACTGGATAAGGTTTGTGCTGGCCCATCAAGAGCTACGATCTATCTTTATAATTCAGGGCATTTTTGGTTTACTCTGGGCTGTGGTTGTATTTATACCCTTATTTCTGGTGGATAAAAGGGGATTTTCTGTAGAGGGGGCAGGATTAATCCTGGCCCTTTTTCTTCTGGGAGGAGTTGTTGGAAAGATCATGGGAGGAAAACTGTGTGATAAATGGGGAAAGAAAAAAGTTATTATTAGCTGTTTTTCTCTTCTGGGATTGTTTTACCCTTTAATACCATTTATCTTTGGATTTACTTTGATCCTTGTATTTTTGGCCTCGAGTGTCATCTTTTTTATGATAGTTCCCGTACTTCTTACCTCTGTAGCAGATTTTACTCAGGAAGGGCTGGGATTTAACTACGGGCTTTTAACTTTAATGGGAGCAAGTTTTGGTTCAATCTCCCGTCTTTTTTCAGGTATAATAAGTGATATTTGGGGAATGGAGGTTATATTCTTTATGTTTTCCATTATAGCCCTTGCAGGAGCAGTTTTCTCTTTCTTCTG
>JAGGTG010000174.1 GCA_021163905.1 Candidatus Aerophobota bacterium | reverse complement strand
TAGAGGTGATACCAAACTCTGGCGAGGCCGGTTTCCGTGGGATACCCAGAGAGCCTATATAGTTATTAGAAAGTGTCCCAACCTCAGAATTTACATCAACTTGCCTTTTTTCTGTATCTTTGATATAATCAACTAAATCTTAGCCTTAAAGATAAAATCTTGCAGATAAAATTATCTTACGGAAAACAAAAAATAATTCTTATTTCAGTTTTAATCATCGTTATAGTTTTTCTAAGCTATGTTTCTATCCAATCTTTTTGGGCTGATATTTACTATCGCAGAGCGGAGCAATTAGCCAAACACGTGAAAAGCTGGAAAAAAGCTGCCATCGAGTATGAGAAAGCTATATCTATTTCACCAAAAAATGCAGAGTATCAAGATAAGGCGGGAGAGCTTTACTCCAAACTTGCTGTACTTTACAGAGATGATAGATACTTTAATAAGGCCATTTATCACTTCAAAAAATCCTACCAGCTAAATCCCTATAATGCCTGGGCTCATTACCATCTTGCCTGGTGTTACTGGAATAAAAAGATGTATCAACAGGCAGCTTTAGAATCAAAAAAAGCTATTGAACTTGACCCCAACAATGCTACTTATCACTGGCAAATGGCGGTAATTTATGAGAAAATGGGTAAGTTAAGTAAGGCCATTAATGAATACAAACAGGTTATCCGCATTATACCCGGACATACCAAAGCAAGACAGGCTATAAAAAAATTAAAAGAAAAAACTAAAAAATAAAGACTAAAATGCTATTATTTGCCCATACTGGATTAACACTTGGTGTGATTGGTTTATCCTACAGGGTATTTTCCAAATTATCCTCTCACAGGGGGGAAAAAGCAAAACCTATACCCTCGCCTGTTCTGTCTTTATCTTCAACAAATTCTGACCCTCCGGCAGATTCCAAAAAATGGCAGGTTGACTATCGCTTTATCCTTTTAGGTTCCATGTTTCCTGATATTGTTGACAAACCCTTAGGAATGTTAATTTTTGCAGGCTCAATTGCCAATGGTAGGGTATACACCCATACACTCATTGTTAACATAACCCTTGTTTTAATAGGAATTTATCTTATAAAAAGAAAAAAACCTAATTTTTTTCTCTTCAGTATTTCCTCCTGTTTCCATCTGGTTTTAGATGAGATGTGGCTTACCCCAAAAACCCTTTTCTGGCCATTTTTTGGATGGGGATTCCCCAGAGAAAATCTATCCTGCTGGTGGGAGAATATATTTCAGGCTCTCTTTACCAATCCCTGGGTATACGTACCGGAGATCATCGGAGCACTTATCATAACTGTATTTGGACTAATCCTTATAAAAAGAAGAATGCTTGGTAAATTTCTATCTCAGGGAATCATAAGATAATTTGCGGGCACACCTGTGAGAATCAAAATAAAAAATGAACTACTTTTAATAGATATCCTCTCTCTCACTCTTATTGCAATAATCAGTCTAACTCCTCTAAAAGTGGTAAGAATAATACTTGGTCTTCCTTTTATTCTTTTTTTTCCTGGATATACTTTAATAGCTGCCCTTTTCCCTAAAAGGACCCAACTTGATACAATAGAAAGAGTGGCTCTAAGCTTTGGACTGAGTATAGCTGTTGTCCCCTTGATAGGCCTAATTTTAAACTACACTCCCTGGGGGATAAGACTTTATCCAATTCTTATATCTCTCACCGGATTTATTATCGTAATGTCTGCTATTGCCTGGATAAGACGCCTCTACATCCTTCCAGCTGAGAGATTAAATATCAGTATAAATATTGATTTTTCCTCCTTTGCCACCTCCTCAAAGCTGGACAGGATCCTGACTGTAATATTAATTGGAGCAATTATTGCTGCTGTAGGAACCTTGATTTATGTTATTTCAACTCCTAAAGTAGGGGAAAAATTTACAGAGTTTTATATTTTAGGTGAAGGAGGAAAGGCAGAGGGATATCCAAGAGAGCTTGTTGTGGGGGAGAAAGGCTATGTTATTTTAGGTATAGTAAACCATGAATATAAAACTGTAAGCTATACCGCCAAGATATTAATAGGAGATAAGACTAACAGATCCATTGGTCCGATAATTCTCAAAGACAAAGAAAAATGGGAGAAAAAAATAAGCTTTACCCCAACTACACCAGGAAAAAATATAAAAGTTAGGTTTCTCCTTTTTCGAGCGGATCAACCAGGATCCAGGCCTTATCGTAGTCTTCATCTGTGGATAAATGTAGTTGAAAAGAAAATCTCTCCTACACTTACACCGGAATAACAAAGAAAAACTGCAGCAAAAATATATCAAACTACCCGCTTATAAGTTGCTTTACCACCTGCACTTTATGTCGGGTAAGAGTATCTATAATTTTTCTCTCCCTCTCATACCACCTGTAAGCTTCCTCCAGATTTTCGGTTTCTCTCCATGGCTCAGTAGGCTGGATAATGATGAGTTGATGATGTGATTGAATATCCTCAGCAAATTGCAGAAGTTCTACCACATCATCAGATAACTGACTGATCAATAAAAACTGCTTCTGGTCATTAATTTTGCGGGAAAATTGAACTAAAAATCTGTAAGGCTGTTTCAATCTTTTCTGAAGTATCTTTACCTCTAACTCCAGTATTTTTCTCACCGAGTCCTCTTTTAGCTTACTTAAAAAACTTCTTAGCTGAAAAGAGGCAAAAGGCTCAATTAAACTGTCAATATCCTCAAGATCAACCCTCATGCTTTTAAGTATATACCCCATAACTATTTTTAAAACATCACGTGGATTTTCCTGTGTAGAATGTAAAAGTATCCTCTCTCCGTTATGAATGGTAACCCCTATAGGATACCCCTGCTCTGCAGCTCCCAGGCAGGTATTCAGAAAATTAGTGGCAAGCTTATCCTGAGATAAAGGCCCTGTTGCCCTTATATCATAAATTAAATGTGTCCCCTGGCCTATCTCCTGGAAAAATTCCTTCACCATAATTTTTCCATATCTTGCCGTTGCTTTCCAGTCAATGTAATGGAGTGTATCTCCAGGTACATACTCTCTTGTATCAGCATACTCTGTTCCAATTCCCTTAATGGGTACAGGATGCTCCCCTCCTCCTTCCCCAAGTAAAAATAGTGCCACCTTAGCTAAAGCTATTATTACCCGAGGGGATACTTTAAACTCTAAATTAAAAAAAATATCTTTTTCTTTTCTCACCAGATAATAAGGTCCAAAAATCCGTGCTTTTATACTATCAGCAGTATAATATCCGGAAATATCTGATGAGAGTAAAAGATCAAGAGTATATCTTCCTCTTCTTAATTCCCTGGGGCTTAGTTTAACTTCTCTTAAAGGAGAGGATAAACTTATCGGCAAATCTGTGTTAACCTGGCAGGAAACTCTTACAACTTTGCTTTGCCCGGCAATTGAAACTACCTTTACACTATGTGGATCAAACTTAACCAGATCGTTTATTTTACCGGCAGTTTTTTTAGCTCTTTGATAATCATAAAAAATAAATCCGGCAACCACCAAAGTTAAAACTGTTAAAAAAGGGTCCATAAAAAAAAGGGCAAATCCTGCACAACTTATTAAGATAAAAAAAACCTTTTCCCCTCTTTTGGTAAAAAATCTAACGGCTAATTTCATTCTTTTTTAACCGGTGTTTTTCTTAACACTTCCTGAATAAGAGCATCTTCTGTAATATTTTCCATCTCAGCCTCAGGAGCTAAAACAATCCTGTGGGATAAAACAAAAGGAGCAATTTCTTTTACATCATCAGGAATAACATAATCTCTTCCCTGAAGGTAAGCTCTTGCCCTTGCTCCTTTAAATAGCCATATTGATGCTCTGGGAGAAGGTCCCATCCTGATAAAATCTTTTCCCCTTATACCATTAACTAACTGCACAATATACTCTTTCACCCTTTCAGAAACATATACACTTTTTATTTTCTCAATTTCCCTTAGAAGATCTTCCAGCTTTACTCGAACATCAATCTTAACTCTCTCAAGTTCATCAATACGGGATATTATCTGTATCTCTTCAGGAAAAGAAGGATAGCTTACCTTTACCTTAAAGGCAAACCGATCTATTTGAACTTCGGTTAAAGGATAGGTTCCAGCACTCCCGAAGGGAATCTGGGTAGCAATTACAATAAAGGGACGGGGAAGGGGAAAGGTTTCACCCTCAATTGTAACCTGCCGCTCCTGCATGGCCTCTAAAAGAGCAGCCTGAGTTTTTGGGGTTGCCCTGTTCAGCTCATCACAGAATAAAACATTGGTAAATATGGGCCCTTTTCTTACCTGAAAAGTAATCTTTTCAGGATTAAAAACAGAGGTTCCCAAAATATCTGCAGGTAAAAGATCAGGGGTCATCTGGATCCGATGAAAATCCCCTCCTATAGCTTCTGCAAAACAGTTAGCAATAAATGTTTTTCCAACCCCCGGGGGGCCCTCAAGCAAGATGTGACCCTCGGACAGTAAAGTTAAGAAAAAGACCTCTATTATTCTTCTTTTCCCTACCACCTTTGAGGATACTTCGGCAAAAATATCCTGCAGCAATTTAGGGTGTTTGTGTTTTATTTCATCATTCATTTTTTATCCCCTTTCTTTTTTGTAAAATAATCTCCAGAATTTTCCTATCCCAGGTAGGATGTTTTTGCAAAATATCCTGTATATTCTCCTCATACCCGGATTTTTTCTTTTTAAACTGTAGCCAAATAATAATTATCACCAAAATAAGAAAAATTGAGTATTTCATCTCAAATCTGGAGATAACCTGGTAGATTCTTATTTCCGTATTTTTTAGTTTGGTAAGATAACCTACAGGGTGATGGGAAATGTCAATAAATGTATTTTTCCCCTTAATAAGAGTTTTCAAGAATTCTTCATTACCTCCTCTGGAAAGCATTGAATTTATAAAAAGACTGGAATCGGATATAAGGTAAATTTTACCCTTTCCATAATGAATCTCAGCTACCATCGGGAAAGGACCTTTAATCTCTTTTTTTTCTTTTTTCCCATTTAAATTATCATCAAAAAAGCTAAACGAGCTGGAGGTGGCAAGTATTTTCCCCTCACCACTTTTAAATTGTAAAGAGGTGGGGTAGTTAAGCATCAAATTTTTAACATTGACCAGGGAGGTGGACAAATCCACAATCTTTACCAGGACAGATGATTTACCTCGAAAAAGTGGGTCTACTACGAGATGTCGAGAAAAACGGGTTTTTAACCTCAATCCTTTTAAAATAGAATTGCCAGAGCCAAAATCATCAGCCAAAATGAGCACCCCTCCTTCTCTAAGATAAGAAGAAATGAACTCCACCTCTCTTTTAGTATATACACCTGATGGTCCAATTATAAAAAGGACATTTTTTGCAGGTAAAGAAATAAAACCGGCTGCAGACACAGAACTTATGGAGAGAGCTTTGGTTTCTTTCTTAAAATTCTTCAGCCCATTCCAGAAAGGATTATCCAGGCTAAAATCATCATTGGAAGGAAAAAAACGAATTAGTAAAATAACTGCCAGTACTCCTACCAGAACTCCTGAAATTAATGCCTTCCTCATCTTTTTACTTTTGCCCCCCTATCAATTGCTAACTAAGCAAGAAGCTAACCAAGCTTTAACCTGCTCAACCTTTCCCTGGCCCCGGCTATTTTATCTTTTCTTACTTTAGATGGAGCATAAAGAAATTTTTCCGTTAGAGAAGAAATAAACTCAAAATCATCGTATCTTTCTCCTAATGGTTCCCTGACTAACTTAAGATACTCTCTAATAGTATCTCCCTGAGTCTGCTGGATGCCTGTGTATTTACCTACAAAATCCACCGCTTCCATATATATCTTAACCATTCCGACCGGTCCTTCTTTTTCGACATCCCTTTTCTGTTGTTCTACCTTTTTTTCTTTCTCAACCATTCTTTCAATCCTCTCCCCTTTTCTCCCCTTTTTACGGATTACTTTGGCAAAAAGAACAACAAGCCCTAAAAAAGGAAGGAGTGTAACTGGATTTATCACCAGAACTTTTTCTTCTTCCATTAAGGGTAAGATCCAGGCATCTTGAGGTTGCAGGAAAACTCTTATTTTCTGCCATCCAGAAAATCTGGAGAGAGGGACATTAAATCGTAGCTTGAAATTCCCCTCTTGAACAAAGTCTACCATTTTCTCCCCTCCTGCAACAACTTCTATTTTTGCACCATCCAAAATACCATCTTTGAGATAAGCCTTTCCGCTAATTCTCCAGGGAAAAGGAATTACCACAACCAAAGGTAAGTTAATTGTCATAACTGGTTTTTTATAACTTAACGGAATATTTAAAGTCAAACTTGCAGGAGCAATTATACCTTTAGGAGGGGTAAAAATAACCAGGGAAAAGAACTTACCTGTATCAGGTGGTGGAGAAAGTTCAGTTTGAAATTCTCCTTTACCATTGGTAATTGTAGAAACTGTATTTTGAGGTAATTTTATCTTAACCGGGTAATTGACCAGAGCTTTATCTTTTAATATGAGTTTTCCCCTTAATTTAAAAGGTAAAACAGGGTAAACAGGTCCTTTATAGCTTACCTTAATCTCAGGAATGTAAAAAATGGGTTTTAACGAGACTTTATTGGAAACGGAAGGATAAAATTTTCCTTTATCCTCTCCTTCGGGTACAAAGGAGGCAAAAATAAATACATCCTTTTTATACAGAAAGGGAAAATTTATCTTGGTTTTAAACTCACCATCCTTGCCGGTGAGCACTTCAAAGATCTTTTTATCCTCAAGGAAAATATCTACCTTCCTGCCTTCCAAAACTTGTTTGCCTTCTGTCTCAAGTTTTCCAGAGATCTCAAAAGAGTCCCCTACAACAACTTTTTTCTCAAGAACAAAGATCCTTAAATAGGTATGTTCAAGCCTCTTCTCCTGTCTTGCCTGCTGGTAGAGATTTTGTATTTTATCTTTGTATTTTTTAGCCAGTTTGTTTAAGGGAGCGATCTTCTCCCTTAGTTTTTCTGCAATACCAGCTCCGATTTTTCCTCTTAACTCATCGACAGATAAACTTAGATTATTTATATCTCTTTCTGCCTTTAAAAGAATCATCCAGGTATCTTCCAGAGTTTTTACCGCCTCCTCAATTTCTCCCTGTTGCAAAAAAATCTGGGCAGAATCTATTCCTTTTTTAACCTTCTTCAGTTTATTTCCTGTGGTTTGCAACAGATCATTAAATCGTGTCAAAATATACCTTATCGGCTCTGGAACATAAGAAAAAAAGGTCTTCTTTAGCCTGGATGATGCTTCATCCCACCTTTCCTT
>JAGGTG010000256.1 GCA_021163905.1 Candidatus Aerophobota bacterium | reverse complement strand
TTGGACGTAGGACCTCGGACATAGGACGCATATCGCATCAACGCATTCACGCATCAACCGATTAACCGACAAACCGATCAACCGACTCAACCCTGCAGGATGGTGGGATTGACACAGGGGCCTTAGTTGTATTATAATTCTGGTAAAAAAGAGGAAGATATGTTTCACATTTATCCAGAAGAAAAAATAAAAAAAGGAGTTGTAACCGACGTTTATTTTGACAGAACGGTTAAAATAATAAAAGAAAAAAAACTGGACAAGACCGTGGCAGCTGAGGTAAGGGCAATAAATTTGCCCTGTGGATATGAGTGGGCTGTTCTTGCTGGAATAGAGGAAGTTTTAAATCTTGTAGAGGGCCTTCCAGTAAAGGTATGGGCAATGCCAGAGGGAACTTTATTCCACTCAATGGAGCCTGTAGTTTTAATAGAGGGTAAATATAGTGAATTTGCCGCTTACGAGACCTGTCTTCTTGGTTTTTTATGCCAGGCATCTGGCATAGCTACAAGAGCTGCAAGGTGCAAAAAACTATCAGGGGGAAAACCAATTTATCACTTTGGGGCAAGAAGGATGCACCCCGGGATTACCCTGATGATAGATAGAGCATCTTACATAGGGGGATGCGATGGAGTGGCTGTAGAGGAAAGTGCCAGATTCCTTGGAGAGGAGCCGGTGGGAACAATTCCCCATAGTTTGGTTTTGCTGGTGGGAGATACCTTAGAGGCAACCAGACTTTTCCACCAGGTAATAGAGCCAGCTGTAAAAAGAGTAGCATTAATTGATACTCTTAGCGATGAAAAATTTGAGGCTTTGAGAGTGGCAAGGGCACTTGGAAAAGACCTTTTTGCGGTGAGAATAGACACTCCTGCATCAAGAAGAGGGGATATTTTAGAAATTCTCAAAGAGATAAGGTGGGAACTTGATCTACGAGGCTACAATCACGTTAAATTATTTGTTTCCGGAGGAATAGACGAGCAAAAGGTTCATCAGTTAAGTAATATAGCTGATGCATTTGGAATTGGAACCTGGATCAGTAATGCTCCGGTGGTTGATTTTGCCCTTGATATTGTAGAAATAGAGGGAAATCCCATAGCAAAAAAAGGAAAGTATTCCGGAAAAAAACAGGTCTGGCGTTGTCCGGAGTGCGGATCAACTAAAATACTTCCCTGGGGAAAAGATGCCAATTCCTGCCAGTGCGGAGGAAAACCTCAGCCCCTCCTTAAACTGATGGTAGACAACGGCAGGATAACAGAACCTTCTCCATCACCGCAAAAAATCAGGGAATTCGTGCTTCATCAAATAGAAAAAGCAAAGATAAGCGGAGTATAAAAGTGGCCTTGGTTGTACAAAAATATGGTGGAACATCTGTTTCCACACCTGAGAGAATTAAAAATGTAGCAAAAAGGATAGTAACTGCAAAAAAGAAAGGTAACAGGCTGGTTGTTGTAGTATCAGCAATGGGAGATACAACAGACAATCTTATTGAACTTATGAAAAAGGTAAATCCTGATCCCCCAAAAAGAGAACTGGATTTACTTTTATCTACAGGGGAAGTGGTTTCTGCTGCATTATTAGCTGCTGCACTTGATGCAATGGGTGAGAGATCTATTGCCTTTACTGCCTATCAGGGAGGTATAATAACTGATTCCATTCATACAAAAGCAAGGATTAAAAGAGTTAATACTGGAAAAATTTTGCAGGAACTTGACAAAGGAAAAATAGTGGTGGTGGCAGGTTTTCAGGGTATTACATCAGAAAACACCGTAACAACACTTGGAAGAGGAGGATCTGATACAACTGCAGTAGCTCTTGCTGCTGCTCTTAAAGCTGATATTTGCGAGATATACAGTGATGTGGAAGGTGTATTTACCGCGGATCCAAGGATTGTGCCCGATGCAAGAAAACTCAAAAAAATATCCTACGATGAGATGCTTGAGCTTGCAAGTCTTGGAGCCAAGGTTCTTCACTTAAGAGCGGTAGAAGTCGCAAGAAAATTTAAAGTTCCTCTGCACATTCGCTCAAGTTTTAATGAGAAGGAAGGGACGTTAATCAGTTAATCCGTTTAGCAAGTTAAGAAATTTAGTTTAAAAAAGGGAGGGTAAATGGTGGAAGGTGAACTTGAGAGAGAATCAATGGAGGATTTTGTGGTAACAGGTGTTGCCCTTGATAAAACCGAAGCCAAAATAACGGTAAGGGGGGTTCCGGATAGGCCAGGAGTTGCTGGATTCATTTTCAGCAGATTAGCTGAGGCTAATATAAATGTTGATATGATTGTTCAAAGCAGCTCTCCCGAAGGAAAAAATACCATCTCCTTTACGGTGAAAGAAAAAGATCTATCCGATGTTAAAAAAGTGATGGAAAATATAACATCCAGGCTTTCGGTGGATGAGGTAATTTACGATCCTGATATGGCCAAGGTATCTATAGTTGGAGCGGGAATGCAATCTCATCCCGGTGTAGCCGCCAGAATGTTCAGCTGCCTCGGGAAAGCCGGAATAAACATAGATATGATTTCAACTTCCGAGATAAAAATTTCCTGTGCAGTTAAAAAGGAAGAAGGAGAAAGAGCGGTCAGGCTTATCCATGAAGCCTTTGAACTGGGAAAAGAGCAAAATAAAGTATCAGGAGGTTAAATTGAGTGTAGGTTACAACGTGGCTGTTGTAGGAGCAACAGGAGCAGTTGGTGAGGAGATGTTAAAGATCCTTGCACAAAGGGATTTTCCTGTAAAAAATCTGAGGGCTATTGCCTCAGAAAGATCCGAGGGGAAAGTGGTTGAATTTAAAGAGGAAAAAATTAAGGTGGAAAACCTTGCCTCTGCCTCTTTTAAAAATGTAGATATAGCTTTATTTTCAGCTGGAGCTTCGGTCTCAAGAGAATTTTCTCCAAAATTTGCCAGTGAAGGAGCGGTTGTAGTTGATAACAGCAGTGCCTTTAGAATGGATAGGGATGTTCCCCTTGTTGTTCCAGAGGTAAATCCACATGCTGTAGAAAAGCACAAAGGGATTATAGCAAATCCCAATTGTTCTACCATACAGCTTGTGGTTGCCATAAATCCTATACATAAAAGAGCAAAAATAAAAAGAATGGTAATATCCACATTTCAGTCGGTATCTGGAACAGGAAGAGATGCAATCATTGAGCTAAAAGAGCAAACCAAAAATTACCTGGAGAAAAGGCCTTTAGAAAAGAAGGTATATCCCCACCAGATTGCCTTTAACCTTCTCCCGCATATTGGAAAATTCCTTCCATCCGGATATACAGAGGAAGAGATGAAACTGGTGAATGAAACAAGGAAGATAATGGAGGACCCAGCAATTAAAGTTACTGCAACCTGTGTAAGGGTTCCGGTTTTTATCTCCCATTCTGAGACAGTAACAATTGAAACTGAGATTTTCTTGTCGGTAGATGAGGTAAGAGAAATTTTATCCAGGGCAGAGGGAGTTATACTTCAGGATGATCCTCAAAACAATATCTATCCTCTACCAGTTGAGGCAGCAGGAAAAGATGAGGTCTTTGTTGGAAGAATAAGAAAAGACGAATCAGCCCCAAATAGTATAAATATGTGGGTTGTTTCCGATAATCTTCGAAAAGGAGCTGCCTTAAATACAATACAAATTGCAGAGCTTTTAATTAAAAAGGGACTTGTGTGAGCGAAGAAAAAAAATGGATGAGGATGGCCTTATCCCTGGCTAAAAAAGGAGAAGGAAAGGTTTCTCCTAACCCTATGGTGGGAGCGGTAATAGTAAAAAATGGAAAAGTAGTCGGGAAAGGATACCATCATTATTTTGGTGGTCCTCATGCTGAAATAGAGGCCATCAAAGATGCCGGAGAAAAGGTAAAAGGTGCAACTTTATTTGTAAACCTTGAGCCCTGCTGCCATTTTGGAAAAACTCCTCCCTGCACAGAGGCAATAATTAAGGCTAAAATTAAAAAAGTTGTGGCGGCAACTCTTGATCCCAACCCCTTAAATAACGGTAAAGGAATGCAGATATTAAAAAAGGCCGGGGTTGAGGCCAGGGTTGGTGTATGCGAGGAGGAAGCAAAAAAAATTAATGAGGTCTTTTTTAAATTCATCAGAGAAAAAATACCCTATGTAATAGTTAAAGCAGCATCAAGTCTTGATGGGAAAATAGCAACCTTTAAGGGAGAGTCAAAATGGATAACAGGTGAAAAATCACGCCTGGCGGGAAAAAAACTAAGAGACAAGATGGATGCTATCCTGGTGGGAATAAATACAGTAATTAAAGATGACCCTGAGCTTTTACCTTTATCGCATAAAAAAAGGAGGTTTTTAAGGGTTATCCTTGATAGCACACTCAGGATTCCTCTGGAGGCAAGGGTCCTCAAAAACCAGATCTCCTACCCTACCCTTATTTTTACCACCTCGGGTGCAAATCAAGAGAAAATTGGAAAACTGAAGGACAAAGGTGTAAGGGTAAAAATTGTGGAAGAGGATAAAAATGGAAGGGTTAGCTTAAAAAAGGTTTTAAAGGAGCTGGGTGAGGTAGATATTGCCTCTTTGCTGGTAGAGGGAGGAGGAGAGGTGATAGGATCATTTATCCGGGAAAAACTGGTAGATAAGTTATTTTTATTTTTATCCTCCCGCATAATTGGAGGAAAAATGGCGCCAACCTGGGTGGAGGGAGAAGGTTTTGGCAGCCTGAGTGCAACTCCCAGGGTAAAGGTATCTCGCCTTAGAAAAATAGAAGAGGATATTGTTCTTGAAGCTTATTTTTAATCGTACTTCCAGGGCATAAAGATCTCCCGGAAAAACTGCTTTGGGCTTTTGTATTCTTTTTTCCTCTCCTTTCTTATCTCTTCTCCTGTATATCTTTTGGAGATTTCAAGGAAGGCATTGGTCTGAAGAAGACAAATTGTGCTGATACCTCCTATAAAAATAATCCCGGTAATAGCAAAAAGTGCAAGGAAAATAATCTGAACCAGAACAACTATTACTGTGAATCCAGCATTACCCAGGGCTAAAAACAATGAGGTCTTCAGAATCTGCTTAATACCCATATCCTGGGTAACCATAAGCGGGAAAAAATAAGTCTGCATCAATAAAAAGAAAATGATACCCCAGAGACTTAAAACCCATAATATAACACCTGCAGGGTGAAATCTTGCCAGCTGACCGTAAAAGACAAGCGCCCCCAGAATAAGTGCAGGAGTAATTAAGGAAATGGCAAGTAAGATGAGACTCTTCTCCCAGTATTTTTTAACCCCATCAAAAAAATCCCTCATCTCCAGATAAGGATCATTCACAACAATTTTTCTGGATAGGTAAAACATCCCCCCAAGAGCAGGTGAGGTTAAAAGGAAACTAACCACCAGAGCAAGAAAAGCTAAAGGAGAAAAGTTTTGTCTGGTGTGTATTCCAATTAAAATAGAGGGAACAGAACAAGCTGTCCAGAACAGATTTACAAGAACAACTTTACCGAGATTGTTATAAGTATCACTTAACCAGAATTTTAAAGCTCTGGCTGCTGATGGCTTATCACTCATAGGATTTCATCCCATTTTTAAACCTAAAATATCAGATACCTTTTTAAAAAACCAATCGGTATCCTCTTGAACAAACAATGTCACCTTAGCTGGAGGGATATTTACCTTTTGTTTGTTCACAACAACAATCCTGTTCCTTGCCATATCAGGAATCATACCGGCAGGGTATATAGCAAGGGATGAGCCAATGATAAAAAGTAAATCTGATTTAGAGGCAAGCTCCTTTGCCTCATTTAAGTGCTTTACCAGCTCTCCAAAAAACACAATATCTGGTTTTATCACCCCGCCACAGCTACATCTTGGAACATCCTTTTTAAAGATATTTTTTTCCATCTCATCATATGAGAATTCCCTGTTGCATTTTAAACAATAACTCCTTCCTAAGCTCCCGTGAAGCTCCAGCACATTTTTAGAACCTGCCTTTTGATGCAAGGTGTCTATATTTTGAGTAATAATTCCTTTAAGCTTTCCCATTTTCTCAAGATGTGCAAGAAAGTAATGGGTAAAAGTTGGTTTCATCTTTTTTGATAAATTTATGAAATCCCTTGCAAAGTCATAAAAGGGCTTTGGATTGTATAAAAAATACTCTATATCAAAAATCTCGGGATTGTGCTTTCCTGTAGTGTATATTCCCTCAGGTCCTCTAAAATCAGGAATTCCCGCATTTGTAGAAATTCCTGCACCTGTCAAGGCAACAATAAACCCCGCTTCACTAATTAATCTGGCACAGCTTTTGGCCTTTTCTTCCACCGAATTCCTCAGCAATTTATTTATGACACCTCACACCATATTAAACGAAAAAAATCTCTTCTGTCAACTTCAATCCCCTTCTTCGGGTCCGCGTTACAGGATTTTTAAGAAAACTACTTATTCTTCTTCAGTCATTCCAATTAACTGAACAGCATCAACCTCCTCCCAACCTTTTTTCTGAGTGTGAAGGATAACCGATTTAACAAGATAGGGAGTTTGACTAACATTCATTTCAAACCAGCCCGGGCAAGAGGTGGTATCTTTCCCCAACCATATAGGATATATTTTCCCATCAATGTCCACGAATTCCACCTTATAGATAAAACCAGCATTGTAAGTCTCATGAACACGGAGTTTTGTAGCGTACACCGGGATATTAAATGTCAACTCCAGCCACTCTGGTTTAGAACCATTTGACTTTGGGGCCCAGGCAGTTTTAATATCACCACATTTAAATGTATCTGGCTCACCTGTAGCCTGCTGAGCAGACCAGCTTGAGCTACTGTACTCGCTACTTGCTCTTGCCTCAGATGCCCATTGAGAAATTGACTTTAATTTAATTGGTTTAATTGAGGGTCTTGCTTCAAAAAGGATACCTGCTATATCTTTCCTTCTTTTCTCAATAACTCCTTTTTTTGTTTTTATTCTAAAAACTTTACCGTCAAAGCTCAAAAGCTCACCTGTAATCAACTCACCTGTAGTTAATCGAAATACACCCCTGTAACCTCCAGGGGATACCACACTTTTAACAACTCTCACCACATTGCTTACAGCAACTGCCTTATAGTCTCCCTTGGGCCAGTTGACAAAAAGCCGAAACTCGTAATTTCCCTCTTTCCCAGGGGCAGTGAAGGTTAACTGTCCACTTCTTTTTCCTTCAAGATAGTGCCATTCCTTATAGTTTTTACTTGATGTTCCTACACTGTACATTCCAATCCAATCGGTCTTATATCCTGGAGCACCCGAAAATTCCACAATAATCTTACCTCCCGGCTGCACAAGGGAAGGCGAGGCCTTAAGAGTAGCAGAATATGCTCCACTCACACCTACCATAAAT
>JAGGTG010000023.1 GCA_021163905.1 Candidatus Aerophobota bacterium | reverse complement strand
GAAGGGATGGCAGGGTAAAAGTTTACCTTGAGGGGAAAAAAGTTGAGCTATCAGGGAATGGAAAGATAAACATCCCGGATGAAAAATCAAAAGGTGATGAGATTATCGTAAAGATGGAAGGTAAGGAGAATAAAAATACAGGTTATAAATCCTCTCAGGAATTCGATCTTTTTCAGGAGGAAAAATCAAACAGATCAGAGGATCTATGGCAGATACCAAACTATACTGTAGAATCTCGAGAAACCAGGTTTAAAACCTACATGATGGATTCTTTAAAACAAACCCAGCTTATAGATCAGATTTTAAATAAAATACATCTTCTAAGACAAAAAGAAGAAACTCGAGCCACATTCTTATTGAAATCAAAGGAGTTTGGAGATATCAATGTCCACATAAAACTCCAGGACAGCGATCTTTTACTTCAGATTCAGGTTTCAGACTCAAAAACGGCTCAGCTAATTCAGAGTAATTTCTCCTACTTAAAACAATCACTTGAAAAACAGGGGTTATTCTTAAAGGAATTTAATATGGACTTTAATCAAAATTCTGAAAACTCCAATGAGGGAAGATACAGGACAAAAAAGGATACCAATTTTCTCTTTTTACCCGATAACATCATCCCCACTGATTATGAAGAGAATTTAAATCTACAGGTTAACTCTCAATCTTACTCTATAAACTATCTTGTATAGGAGGTGAGATAAATGATTCATTCAGTTACAGCCTCAAATAGTTCAACCAGTTCTGCTGATAATGCCAACCCTTCCTTTAAAAATGTGTTTGACAGGGATATGTTCTTTAAGATCTTTGTGACTGAGCTAACCAATCAGGATCCCTTAGAACCTATGAGCAATAAGGATTTTATAGTTCAAATGGCGCAGTTCAGCTCTGTAGAACAACTTAATAATTTAAATGAAAACCTCACCAATCTTCTCAATGCACAGATTTTATCTCAGGCAAGTGAGATGATTGGCTACAAAGTAGAGGGAAAAGACCTATCCACAGGAAAAATAATTCAGGGAAAGGTAAAACAGGTATACCTAAAAGATAACCAGGTTTATCTTTTAATTGGGGATAAATCTATACCTTTTTCCTCGATAACAAAGATAATATCAAAAAATTAAAAGGAGGTTACCAAAAATGATGCGAGCGCTTTTCTCCGGTGTATCTGGTCTTCGTAATCACCAGATACAGATGGATGTTATAGGCAACAACATTGCCAACGTAAATACAGTTGGTTTTAAATCCTCCAGAGCTTTGTTTCAGGAACTTTTAAGTCAAACCCTTAAAACAGCATCAGGTCCTGCAGAAGGAAAAGGAGGGACAAACCCTCAACAGGTAGGTCTTGGTATGAGGATCTCCTCCATAGACAACATATTTACCCAGGGAAATCTTATGTCCACTGAAAGGAAGACTGACCTTGGGATACAGGGAAGTGGATTTTTTATCCTGAGTGACGGTGAAAGTAAATACTATACGAGAGCTGGATCATTTGATTTTGATAAAGAGGGGAATCTCGTTAATTTAAGTAATGGCTACAAAGTTCAGGGATATATGGCTGATGATAAGGGTGAGCTGGGTAAGGTTCTTGAAGATATAACCATAGACTTTCAACAAAGACTCCCGGCAAGTGCCACCACTCAGGCAAGCTTTGTGGGAAATTTAAACTCAGAAGTAGAGCCCACCTATGCAGCATCAACTACACTTTTAACTAAACTATTTGATAAGTACGGAAATCCGATGAATCTGCACATTGGAGATACAATTACATTTTCTGGAAGTGTTGGAGGTACAGATCTTTCTACAGTTACAGATAACTCCTACACTATAACTGAAAACTCCAGTTTATCTGATCTTGCCTACGCCCTTCAAACTGCAATCAGGGAGGCAAGTGGAGGTAGTGAAACTGTTATGGTAAAAGACGATGGAAGCCTGCAGGTGACAGCTGGTTCTGCTGCAATAACCGGTCTTAAGATGGAATGTAGCGGTAAAACAGAATTTAACAGTTTCGGTAACATCGGTGATATAGCTGCTGATGCCCAAGGTAGTACCGAAAAATCAAGAAGTGCCGATTATACAACCTTTGTTACCACATATGACTCCCTTGGAACTGCCCGAATTATGACTTTTCTATTTACAAAAGATACAGAACCCGGGGTAAGCAACACCTGGAACTGGCAGGCAATTGTTCCATATGATGAGGCCAATCCACCTACAGGAGATACAGGATCTTTAACTTTCAATCCCGATGGTTCCCTTGCAAGCGTAAGCACCACCCAGATCACCTTCGATCCTGACGGTGCAAATGTGGGAGCTGATGAGATGAAAGTTTACCTTAATTTTGGAACCATCAACAAATTTAACGGAATAACCCAGTTTGCCTCCGATTTTTCAGCTACCTTGAAGGACCAAAACGGATACCCAAGTGGAAGTCTTGATGATATAGCAATTGACGATGCGGGAGTTATAACCGGGATATTTACCAATGGGATAAACAAAACCCTTGCCCAAGTTGCCCTTGCCGATTTTCCCAATCCTGAAGGCTTGTCAAAGGTAGGTGATAACTTCTATCAACAAACACTAAACTCAGGCTCTGCTCAGATAGGAGCACCCGGAACCGGTACCCGTGGGATTATATCTCCCTCCAGCTTAGAAATGTCAAATGTAGATCTTGCCAAGAGCTTTACCGAAATAATCATAGCTCAGAGAGGATTTCAGGTTAACGCCCGTGTTATAACAGCAGCGGATCAGATTCTCCAGGAACTTGTAAATATAAAACGATAAAAAATTAAGAGGTCAAGGTATGATTGAGGTAACACGTTTCAATGGAAGAAAATTGGTGATTAATGCCGAGCTCGTAAAATTTGTGGAAAGTACCCCTGATACTCTCATTACTCTTACAACAAATGACAGAATACTGGTAAAGGACAAAGTTGAAGAGGTGGTGGAAAAAATTATTCAGTACCAGCGGTTAATTAGAAATGGTATTGAAAAAAATAAAAAATAAAGAGTGAGGGTAAAAGGTGGACTTAACTACCTTACTTGGAGTTGCTTCTGGGTTAGGTCTTGTCCTTATGGCTATTCTTCAGGGAGGAGGCATTGCCACTTTCATTAATATCCCTTCCATGATGATAACTATTGGGGGAACCATAGGTGCCACTCTTATAAACTTCCCCATGCCAAAGGTAATAGGGGTTATGAAAGTGGTAAAAAAGGCGATTTTCCATAAGGAAACACCACCGGAAAAAACAATACAGACTCTTGTTGAATTTGCCAGAATAGCCAGAAGAGAAGGTGTACTTGCTCTTGAGGAAAGACTATCAGGAACAGACGATCCTTTCTTTCGCAAGGGAGTCCAGCTGGCAGTTGATGGAACACCTCCTGAGACCATAAGGGAAATTTTAACCATAGATCTTGAATCTCTGCAGGAAAGGCACAAAATAGGACAGAGTATATTTACTGCTATGGGAACCTATGCTCCTGCTTTTGGAATGATTGGAACCCTCATTGGTCTTATCCAGATGCTTCGCTCCCTTGATGATCCTTCAAAAATAGGATCAGGTATGGCAACAGCTCTGATCACTACCTTCTATGGAGCTTTAATGGCAAACCTTCTTTTTTTACCAATTGCAGGAAAACTGAAGGTTAGAAGCGAGGAAGAGGTTTTCACAAAACAGTTAATCATGGAGGGAATTATAGCCATCCAATCAGGAGATAATCCCCGTGTTGTCGAGGATAAATTAAAATCTTTCCTTGCTCCAGGAGTAAGGGAAAAAATAAAAACCAGTGAAAAGGTGGGCGCATGAAAAAAAGAGAAGAAGAGGAGGAGTCCAAGGATCCTGTATGGCTTACCACTTTTGGTGATGCAATGAGCCTGATGCTTACATTTTTTGTTATGTTATTTGCAGCTACATCTCTTAATAAAAGTAAAATTGAGCCTGCTCTTGGTTCTTTAAGAGGAGCTCTGGGAATAATGCAAAAAACAAAACCTGCTATAGTTTCAACTCCTCTGGTAGTTGAACCAACTCAAAAAATTGCACAGCAAATTAGCCAGTTTGTTATCTCTAAGGGTCTTACAGGAAAAGTAAAGGTTAAGCTTGTAAGGGGAGGAATACGTGTAAGTCTTGCAAGTCCCATTTTATTTGAACTTGGAAAAGCTGAACTTAAACAAGAGATTTTCCCCCTGCTTGATGAAATTGCAATTATTCTTAAAAAACTGCCAAATGAAATTGTAGTGGAAGGACACACAGATAATCTTCCCATACATACTAAAAGGTTTCCCTCAAACTGGGAGTTATCAGCGGCAAGAGCTATAAATGTTGCAAAATACTTAATTAAAAAAGGTGTTTCTCCTTCAAGGGTGGGAGTAGTGGGATATGCAGATTCTCGCCCTATCTATCCAAACGATACTCCAGAACACAGAGCCTCCAACAGAAGAGTTGAGATATTTATCAGGGAGAAAAATGTTTAAAAAGAAAAAAGAAGAAGGGTCTCATTCCAGCTTTATGCTTACCTATACAAATTTGATGATGCTTTTAATGACCTTTTTTATTGTTCTCGTTTCTATGGGACGTATACAGGAGGAAAAGGTAAAAATTGGTATGTACTCATTCAGGGAGGCTTTTTTTAGCGGTGGACTGGGGATGCTTTTTGGAAGTAAAAAACCTATTGATTTTAAATATCTCATCCAGCAGGAAAGAATAAAATTGCAGAAAAAAATCTCAACATCCCTTGAGAAGACTCTGGAAAAGGAAAAAAAGAAGGTAGAGATAGTCCCTGTAAAAGAGGGAATTGCTCTGAGGATCCCTGGAGAAATCCTTTTCGATCTTGGAAAAGCCGAACTTAAACCAGAAGCAAAGAAAATACTTGATAAATTGGTTCCAGTTTTTAAAAAATACAACTATCCTGTTAAAGTGGAAGGACACACAGATAATCTTCCCATACATACTAAAAGGTTTCCCTCAAACTGGGAGTTATCAGCGGCAAGAGCTATAAATGTAGTAAAATATCTGGAAAAAAGGGGAATAAATAAAGATCTTTTATCTGCTGTTGGATATGGTGAATATCATCCTCTTTTTCCTAATGATACTCCAGATCATCGATTACGCAACAGAAGAGTGGAGATAAAAATTGCTATTCCTTAAATTAAATAAAACTGCACGAATAAAACAAAAATGGGAGGTAATTCATGCCTGAGGAAAGTACTCAGCAAAAGAGCTTACAGGAGGAAAAAAAGAGTAAATCTACAAAAAAAGGACTTTTTAACTCCTCGCCTCTCATAAAATGGGCAGGGATAGTGGTCATTGTTCTGGTAATTTCCTATTTTATGGTAGAAAAGGTGCTAACCCCTATGTTTCTCTCTCCTAAATCTGAAAAACCAAAACCACCTCCTGTGGATATCAAGAAAAAAATAGGACCAATATACAATTTTGAGCCCATCATAGTAAACCTGAATGAAGAGGGAGCAAGAAGATACCTAAAGGTCAGTTTAAGCCTGGAGTTGAGTAATACCAAGGTTATCAAGGAAATAGATCTGCTTAAACCAAGACTGCTTGATTCTCTTATTACCTTGCTTTCCAGCAAGAGTTTAAAGGATATTGAAGATGTAAAAGGAAAGGAGAATCTCAGGCGTGAAATTGTTTTTAAATTTAACCGCCAGTTAAATACAGGAAGAGTGGTGAATGTTTATTTTGGTGAATTTATGATTCAATAGGAGATGCTTATGGGTGATATGCTGAGTAAAGAAGAAATAGAGGCTTTACTATCCGCAGTCTCAGAGGGAAAGGTTCCTCTGGCAAAAGGGGGGAAAGAAAAATCATCCTACAAGAAAACAGCAATCTCCTATAACTTCAAACGTCCCCTTTTGGTATCCAAAGAACAGATCCGTGTCCTTGAGCTTATCCATTCAGATTTTACAAGAGACTATGCGGTTAAGCTTTCCAACTACTTAAGAACCACGGTGGAAATTGAAATAGCGGATATAGAACAGTTAACTTACACAGAATTTATAGCCTCTCTTTCTGAACCAACTTACCTTGCCGTGTTAAACGCTGATCCCTTGCCAACTCAAATTTTAATTGAGGTTAACCTGTCCCTTGTTTTCTCTATGGTTGATCGTCTTCTGGGGGGATCAGGAAAAACCTCTCAGGAACCAAGAGAACTTACAGGTATAGAGCACTCCATTATGGACAAGGTAATAACTCTTGCCATACAGGTCCTTCAGGAAACCTGGAAACATGTAATTCCCGTTAAGTTTACTCTGGATACCAAAGAATCAAACCCTCAATTTGTCCAGATCATTCCAGGAGGAGAACTTGTTGTATTAATAATCTTTGAGGTTAATATGGGAGAGGTCTCTGGAATTATGAATATATGTTTTCCTTATACAGCTTTAGAGCCAATTCTTCCCAAACTCAGTCCTCAACAATGGATTCTGGGTAACACCAGAAGATCTGAAAAAGAAAGTTTGAAATTGCTCCAGAAAAATCTATCAGAAACCCAGGTGGAAGTTGCAGTTGAGCTGGGAATAGCTGAAATAACTATTTTAGATTTTTTAAAACTGGCCCCTGGAGATGTTGTCCGCTTGAATCAGCCGGTCCATCAGGATCTCATAGTAAAAGTAGAAGGTTTCCCCAAATTCTATGCTCTACCGGGAAGAATGGGTAAAAGAAGAGCAATTCAGATCACCTCGATATTTAACAAACAGGAGGATAATTATGGAGAATGAGAAAAAAATAACGCAGGAACCTGACAAATTAAAAGAGGAAAAAGAAAAAGTTGATGTAAGACCTGCTGAATTTCCCCCGCTTAATCCTAAAAAGGGAGCTTTCTCTCAGGAAACAAATATCGAAATGCTTTTTGATGTCCCCCTACAAATTTCAGCTGAACTGGGTAGAACATCACTACCTATAAAGGAGATTCTTCAGCTTGCTCCGGGATCAGTTGTGGAACTGGATAAATTAGCAGGTGAGCCCGTGGATTTACTTGTCAACGGTAAATTAATAGCAAAAGGAGAGGTGGTTGTAACAGATGAGAATTTTGGTGTAAGGATCATAGAAATACTCGGACAGGAAGCAAGAATAAGGAAACTCCAATGAGCAGCGCACCATCACTTCTGTCAACTTCAATCAGGGCCATTTTCTCCCTTATAGCTGTAATAGGGCTTATATACTTTTTTATGTATTTTTTGAGAAAATTTTCCCTGCTTCAGGGAAAAATATCCTCCAGGAAAAACAGCATAATTGAAATTGTAGGCAAGCTGTCAATTTCACCAAAAAAAACAATTTACCTGATTCGAGTGGGAGAAAAGATACTGGTGATAGGAGTAAATGG
>JAGGTG010000260.1 GCA_021163905.1 Candidatus Aerophobota bacterium | reverse complement strand
GAGGATTTAGATTTTTTAATTCCACATTTGTCTGATTTTTGCAGGTATTTTAATTTAAGTTTAGAAGAAATTCTTAAGGAAAGGCCATTTTTAAAACTCTATCCTTATACCCACAGACCTTATGGAAAATTATATGCCTATTAACAATAACAAGCTAACATTTTTCTCTTAGCCCTCCTTTCAAAAAAGAGTGGTGAACTATCTTGCCAGACTTGAGTCCCTTTTTTATTTGACAATATGTGCCTATTCTGATACAATGTTGCGATATAATTTTGGGAAAAAAATCACAGAAATATTTGTTAATTGGAAGGAAAAATTTATGGATAAAGAGAAAATAGAAAAAGCTGTAAAACTTTTTCTGGAAGGTATAGGAGAGGATCCAAATAGAGAAGGACTCAGGGAAACTCCCTCCAGAGTTGTAAGGATGTGTGAGGATCTTTTTGGGGGAAGTAAAGAAAAAGCCAGCAAGGTTCTTACTACCTTAGAAGGAGAAAAACATGATGAGATAATATTTTTAAAGGATATTCCCCTTTATTCTTTTTGTGAGCATCACATTCTTCCCTTTATAGGTAAAGCACACATTGCTTATATACCTCGGGGAGGGAGAGTAACAGGGCTTAGTAAACTTGCACGTGTTGTTGATATTCTTTCAAAAAGACTTCAGGTTCAAGAGAGATTAACCACCCAGATAGCCGATGTTATAAACGATATTTTAAGGCCCAGGGGAGTTATGGTGATTATCGAAGCGGAACATCTTTGTATGTCCATGAGAGGTGTTAAAAAACCAGGGACAGTTACAGTTACATCGGTTGTCAGGGGTTTATTTAGGGAAAATCCGGCTACAAGAGCAGAGGCAATTAGTCTGCTTCAGAGAGAAAGGGGAAAGTAAAAAAAGCGTAATACAGATAATACTAACTGTATAAGGAGGTAAAAGTATGCCAGTAAAGAAAAGATACCCTGTACCAAGTGATCTGGAAATTGCTCAGGAAGCTGAGCTTAGGCCAATCACTGAGGTAGCAAAGGATGCCGGGATTTTAGATGAGGAAATAGAGCTGTACGGAAGTTATATTGCTAAAATTGATTATGCTAAGGTACTGGAACGGTTAAAGGATAAACAAAATGGAAAGCTTATAACCGTTACTGCTATTACCCCCACTCCTCTCGGGGAGGGAAAAACTGTCACTGCTTTTGGCCTTGGTCAGGCACTTTATCAGATGATGCACCCAAAGGGTATAAAGGTAATTAATACCTTTCGTGAGCCTTCAAAGGGACCTACTTTTGGTATAAAAGGAGGAGCTACGGGAGGTGGCTATTCCCAGGCTCTACCTATGGAGAATATAAATTTGCATTTTACAGGTGATATTCATGCAGTGGAAACTGCTCATAACCTGTGTGCTGCAGCTATAGATGCGAGTATTTTGCATAAGAATAAGCTCAATCTTGATCCATTAAATATTACCTGGACTTACTGTCAGGACTTAAACTCACGTGCTTTAAGAGAGGTGATAGTGGGACTTGGTGGAAGGAGGAATGGTTATCCAAGGGTTACCAATTTTGATATAACGGTAGCAACTGAAACTGCAGCTATTCTTGCTTTAACTACTGGTTTGAAAGATCTTAGAGAGAGATTGGGAAGAGCAGTTGTTGGTTATACCTATGATAAAAAACCGGTTACCTGTGAGGATCTCAAAGTAGCAGGGGCAATGACAGTTTTGCTCAAGGATGCAATTAAACCAAATCTGGTCCAGTCTACTGAGGGTCATCCAATGATATGTCATGGTTTTCCTTTTGCCAATGTTGCCCATGGTAATAACTCTGTTATGGCAAATATGGTGGCTCTTAAGCTGGCGGATTATGTGGTAACTGAAAGTGGTTTTGGAGCTGATTGTGGTTTTGTTAAGTTAATTGATGTTGCCTGTAGACAAAGTGGAATGAAAGTTGATTGTGCAGTAATTGTTGCATCGATTAGAGCTTTAAAGGAACACGGTGGTGCCTATCACCTTCGCCCCGGAATGCCCTATTCTGCCGTTAAAGAGGCAGTTGAGACTGAGAACCTTCCCGCAGTAGAGAAAGGTTGTGAGAACCTTGCTCGAAATATTCAGATTGTTAAGATGTACGGTATCCCGGCAGTTGTAGCTATTAACAGATTTACTACAGATACCGATAGGGAAATAGAACTTGTAAAGAAGAAAGCTCTGGAAGCTGGAGCTGACGGTGTTGCTGTTTCAGAGGCCTGGGCAAAAGGAGGAGAAGGTGCACTGGAGCTTGCTGAAAAGGTAATCGAGGCTATAAAAAAGCCCCATGAGATGAAGTTTTTATTCCCCGATGATATTTCTATCAAGGAAAAAATTGAGACCATTGCAACTAAAGTTTATCTCGCTGATGGAGTGGAGTATTCCTCCGAGGCAAACCAAAAAATAAAACTTTATACTGATCTTGGCTTTAGCAAAATGACCATTAATGTGGCAAAAACCCATCTTTCTCTTTCCCATAACCCTAACTGGAAAGGTGTACCGCGTGGTTACAAACTTCCCGTGAGAGATATAAGGGCATCTGTTGGGGCTGGATTTTTCTATCCTATCTGTGGAAGTATGCAGACAATGCCAGGTTTGCCTTCAAGACCTGCTTTTGTTGATGTGGATATTGATCCTGAGACAGGTAAGACAAAGGGATTATTTTAATATTGATTGGTTAATTGGTTGTTCGGTTAGCCAGTTGTCAGTTAAAACAGGTTCAACGTTCGATGTTCTACGTTCGACGTTGATATGTGGGATGAGAAGATGGAAAATGTGTCCATTAATAGACGCATTAACGCATATACGCATTAACTAGTTTTAACTAAACAAACCAGATAGACGAAATAGACGAGATAGACCAAATAGACGAGAAAGACGATATTTAAAGGAGGCAAAAATATGAGTGCTGAAATTATAGATGGAAAAAAAATTGCTAACGAGATAAAAGAACGCCTGAAGGAGGAAATTGATATTTTAAAGAAAAAAGGCAAACCCCCTTCTCTTTCTGCTATTCAGGTTGGTGAGAATCCCGGATCAAAGGTTTATGTTAAGGCTCAGAGAAAATCCTGTGAGAGTATGGGAATTGAGTATAACCTTCATCAGTTTAGCGAAAATATAACCCAAAAAGAGCTTTCAGATTTTATCCAGAAGTTAAACCAGGATCCCAGGGTAACTGGTATAATTCTTCAGATGCCTCTGCCAGGTCATATTAATGCAAGAGAAATGCAGAGGTTAATTGATCCCACAAAGGATGCTGAGGGAGTATCACCAACCAATATGGGAATGGTGGTTTATGGAAAACCTCTTTTAGGTCCCTGCACGGCCATGGCAATTATGGAATTGGTTAAATCCACAAAGATTGATCTGTACGGGAAAGAGGCAGTTATGGTTGGTCACAGTGATATAGTAGGAAAACCCACCGCCCTTTTGCTTCTCGATAAATTTGTAACAACATCGGTTTGTCATATAGCAACTGGCGAGAGGGGAAGTCTGCCCGATTATGTTAAAAAAGCGGAAATATTAATTGTAGCTGTTGGTAAAGCCAATTTGATAAAGGGAGAATGGATAAAGGAAGGAGCAGTTGTAATTGACGTGGGAATAAATCGTATAGAGGGAAAAATAGTTGGAGATGTGGAGTTTGATGTGGCAAAGGAAAGAGCCTCCTATATTACTCCTGTTCCTGGAGGTGTTGGTCCTGTTACAACAGCAATGCTTTTGCGCAATACCGTGGAAGCAGCAAAGCTGCAGATAGGTAGTTAGGGGATAATATCCATAAGCAAACGTGGAAGAAGAACTTCCCCTTTTTTACCTCGTTTTAATAAAAATTCCACCTCCAGCATTTTTTGGTGGGCAATAAGAAGATCGTGCTGTGTAAAGTTTTTGGCTGCTTCAATGTATTCCTTTGCTTTTTTTAAAAAGAAAGGCCTGTAGTTATTTTTTGTCTTAAAAATATATCTACAGGCCTCAAGAGGGGTTATCTTTGATTCTGCCAGTTTTATCCGGAGCAAAATTCTTACCTCTCTTTTCAACAGGGAAAGAATAAGTAAGGGTTCTTTGCCCTGAAGAAGTAATTTATTTAGTATATACAGAGCAGATTTGGATTCTCTTTTCCTGAAGGCCTCCGTAAGGGAAAAAATACTTTCCTCTGGGGATTCTCCACATATTTTTGCAATGTGAGACTCGTCAATTTTCTCCTGGGGATGAACAAAACAGATAAGTTTATTTATCTCGTTTTCCAATAAGAAAATACTTCCCCCGGATCTCTGGTATAATTGCAAAGCTGCTTCAGGAGATATTACCTTACCTTCTTTTTTCACCCTTTCCTCTATCCACCTTAGAAGTTCTGTCTCTTTTAAATAGTTAAAGGAGACTATTTTTCCTTTTTCTTTAAAAAACTTATAAAGCTTTCTACGTTCATCTACTTTTTCTCCTATAAATACCATGCAGGTTAGATTTAAGGGGTTTTTTAAATATTTTAAAATTGTCTCTTCATCATTTTGACTGAAATTTTCAACTTCCTGTACCACTATCATCTGCAGTTTGTTATTAAAGGGAATTTGATAGGCAGCTTCCACTATTTCCTGTCCTGTAAACTGGTTAGCATTCATAAAATGGAGGTTAAAATCCTCATATTGACGAGGAATGATTTTATCTTTCAATTTATTCAGTGCTTCTTTTTTCAGATAATTTTCCTTCCCTTCAAAAAGATAAAAAGAACTCACATTACCCCTTTCCAATTCTGATAAAAACTGTCTATATGTCATTACTTAAATTTAACCTGTATATAACCTATTATTTTATATATTAACTTGGCAACTAAAAAATCCGGTGCTAAAATTTGGGGGATTGGAGAAAATTCAACGATATCAACCCCTACTATTTTTTTACTTTGAGTGGTATATCTTATAATTTCCAAGATTTTATGCCAACTGAGACCCCCTGGTTCTGGTGTTCCTACTGAGGGCATGATTGAAGGATCCATTACATCTACATCAATTGTAAGATAAACATTTCTGGATAATTTTTCATCTAAAACCTTTTTCCAATAGTCAGATTGCATGATTTGAAAGGAGTTTTGATAGGCTATATTTTTTCTCTTTATATAAATAGCCTCCTCTTTTGATAAACTGCGTATCCCCAACTGAATAAAGGATACGTACTCCCCGATCCTTCTCATCACACAGGCATGATTATAAGCTGATCCTTGATAAGTGTTTCTTAAATCGGCGTGAGCATCAAGTTGTAGTACAGAAAGAGAAGGATACATCTCGCAAAAAGCCCTTACTATTCCTACTGTTATGCTGTGTTCTCCTCCTATAAAAATATGAAATTTTTCGGGGTTAAGTATCGATTTAACCCTCTTGTAAATTTGGGTGATTGCCTTTCTCGGCCCTGCTGATGAGCATTGAACAGGTGAAAAAGTACAGATTCCAGCTTTGTAGGGCTCAGTTGATAGCTCCTCGTCCCATAACTCCAGGTTTGTTGAGGCCTTAATAATTGCCTCAGGAGCCTCCTTTGTTCCTTTTCTGTAGGTTGTAGTAGCCTCATAAGGAACAGGAATAATTCTAACAAGGGATTTTTCCGGATCAGTGTATTCAGCAGGAGGGTCGGCGAAGTTTAATTGATAGGAATTTTTTGAAATATTGTCCATCTTATCTACAGTTTCAGTTTGATTTCTTTTTTCATCTCAAACTCGGGAATCCAGGATCTGGTGAGTCCTTTTTCAATAGCTGTAGCAAGTCCTTCAGTAAGGATGGGAAGGGCAATCGTAGCATCACAGTAAACACTTACCTTTTTAGCTTTAAGAGATATTTTCCCCCAGGATATAGCTTCCTCAAGTGTACAACCGCTTAATCCACCCCAGTGTGGAGCATCGGTAATAATTTGGATAGCGTAAAAATGACCCTCACCTGGATTTCCCGTTACAGAAAGAGTAACCTGGGTCTGCTGGATAAAATTTTTTGGAGTTCCACCGCCTATATAAATTACCCCTGTTTTACCTGCTTTTCCAGCCAGGTAAGCGGTTTCTTCCACATCTTTTACCAGATCAAATTTTACAGGAATATGATTCGCTGCGAGGGCAATACCTATAGAGGAGTCTCCAATTGCAGGACAGTAAATTGGGACTTTACTCTGATAGGCTGATGTTAAAATCCCCTGTTCTTTACCATTTTTATAAAGGTACTCTCCTAAAAGATAGAGGAATTCCCTGGTGGTGTAGGTATAGTTCATATCCAGGGTTTTTGCAAATTGCTGGATGAATTTATCTGTTAATTGAAATTCCTCTTCTGAGGCAAGAGTATCGTAAATTCTGTCCATTCCTATTTTTTTTAACTTTGCATCGTCTATATACGGACTTGCCCTGTAGTGGAATCTTCCAAGACTCTCATGACAGTCATGAAAAAGATTTGCTCCGGTGGAAACAATACAGTCAATAAGTCTTTTCTCTATAAGATAGGAGACCACCTTTCTCATCCCGGCAGGAACCATGGCTCCTGCCAGACCAAAAAATATAAAGGTTTTATCCTCTAACATCTCCTTCCATACCCTGAAGGCTCTACCAAGAGTTCTTCCCTGAAAAGATATATTTTCCATATCCTCTAAAAGAACCTGCACATCCTTGTTGCCTGTAACTAAAAACGGTTTTACCGGATAATCTTTGAAAATCATTTTTTTAACTCACGAAAACTGCTGCTGCTATAACAGTGGTCCACAGCCCATTTTTATCCCCCAGTGCAGACTGGGTTACATTTGTTGTTTTCACTATTTCCCCGCTTATTTTCCATATCTCTTTTTTCTCATCATAGCTGGAGTCTGGATTAAACTCCACTCCCAGGATGGTGGCTAACATTGATGCAGCAAGATCCTCGGCATATTCTCCTGCTTTTTTCTCTCCCTCTCCAAAGCTATGATGCTCTGATAGATAACCATATTGGTCCTTTCTGCGAGGAATGGCAAGACCTATAGAAGCAGCTATTAATCTATGGGGCTCATTTGTAGCATTCTCTGCCATAACGCAGTAAACTATCTGTCCTGGAGTTAGAAGTTTTTTCCCCTCATTTTTAGAGATTACCTTACATCCCGGAGGATAAATACTCGATACCCTTACTATGTTGTACTCAGCCAGCCCTGCATTTCTTAAGGCGTCCTCAAAGGAGGCCAGTTTTTCCTTGTGTTTTCCCACTCCTTTAGTTAGAAAAAGCTTGGTAGGATGGTTTGCCATTTCTCTCACTCCTGATAATTTCCCTGGAATTTTTTGCCATATTATATTTAACTGAACAAAGTTGTCAAAGAATTAATTTCCAGTTTCGGGAAAAATTCAGGACTGTCCAGTAAAACGTCTGTCTGGTG
>JAGGTG010000154.1 GCA_021163905.1 Candidatus Aerophobota bacterium | reverse complement strand
TAACTTGATTTTACAGGAAAGTATTAGACTTTTCCTTATTTAAGGGGGAGCAGCGTAAGCGTTGAGGGGGAAATGCGAAGCATTGCCCCCTCAATTAGCTTGTCCAGAGTAGCCCTGAAATTTTCAAAAAACGGACCCCCTTAGTTTGACTGTCTTTATATTTTTGCTATTTTATAATCCAAAGATAGGTAAAAATTATCAATTAGTGCGATAAGGAGAAAAATAAAGATGAAGGTAATAGAAAACTATTACTATGCAACTGGTAAGAGAAAGGAAGCTGTTGCCAAAGTATGGATGAGAGCAGGGAGAGGGGAAATCCTGGTAAATGATAAATCTCTTGAGGATTACTTTCCCCGGGAGGCATATAGAAAAATTGTTAAGGAACCTCTTGAACTGGTTGGTTTTCTGGATAGATTTGATGTGGAAGCTCAGGTAAAAGGTGGTGGTTTGACAGGACAGGCTGGAGCATTAAGACTTGGAATAGCAAGGGTTATTGCTCAGATAAATCCGGAACTTAGAAAAACTCTGAAAAAAGCAGGTTTTCTAACCAGAGATGCCAGAGTAAAGGAAAGGAAAAAGCCTGGTTTGAGGGGTGCAAGGGCAAAACCTCAAACTTCCAAGAGGTAGCTTTATGGGCTGGTTTGAGCGAACTTATAACCGAATTAAAAAGGGAAAGAAAAAAATAGATGTACCGGATGGTCTGTGGACCAAATGCGTAAATTGTTCAGAGATTATCTACAATAAAACGCTCGATGATAACCTGCGTGTTTGTCCTAAATGTGGTTATCACTTTTATATAGGTGCTCGCAGGAGAATTGAGATTACCCTTGATAAGGATAGTTTTGTGGAGTATAATTCCAAAATATACTCTCATAATCCCCTTGATTTTCCGGGATACGAGGAGAAGCTTAAAAAAGGTGAGCAGACTACAGGACTCGATGAGGCTGTTGTAATAGGTGAGGGAAAATTGGGGGGAAAATCAGTAGCCATAGGAGTTACTGATTTTGGGTTTATGGGTGGAAGTATGGGCTCTGTTGTGGGAGAGAGGTTAACCATCATTATAGAAAGAGCAATTGAAAAAAAGCTCCCCCTTATAATAATTTCTGGTTCAGGTGGCGGAGCCAGGATGCAGGAAGGGGTTTTATCTTTAATGCAGATGGTAAAGACAAGCTCAGCTATAGCTGAGCTTAAAAGTAAAGGCGGTTTGTATATCTCTGTTCTTACCAATCCTACGATGGGAGGAGCAATGGCGAGTTTTGCCAGCAGGGGGGATATTATTATAGCAGAACCTGGAGCATTACTTGGTTTTGCCGGTCCCAGGGTCATAATGCAGACTATCAAGCAACAGATGCCCAAGAATTTTCAAAAGGCTGAATCTCTTCTGGAACACGGGATGGTTGATCTTGTGGTAGAGAGGCCTAATATCCGTCCCACCCTTATAAAAATACTAAATTTTTTGCTCTGATGAAACTGTAGTTTCAGATCATACAAAGGTGAAAAATCATTTGAGAGGTGGGTTGTTAGTTGATGCAGATTTTTGGAAGGCAGGGGTTTGTTAAATCATTAAAGTTGAGATTATGATAACGGATAAGCTATGAGAAAAAGTAAGATAGTTGAGGTGAGAGGGGTTAAGATAGGGGGAGGTTTACCTCCGGTAGTTCAGGGAATGGTGAAAACGGATCCTCTTGATATAGATGCTACAGTAGATCAAATTGAGAAACTCCAGAGGGCAGGTGCCAAGCTGGTAAGGTTGGCAGTTCCTAATGTTAAAGTGGCAAGAAGTATTTCTGTTATCCGTGATCTGGTAAATATTCCTCTATCAGCTGATATCCACTTTAACTATAGATTGGCCTTAGAAGTTATAGATAGAGGTATAGATAAGGTTAGAATTAATCCGGGGAATCTTAGTCCTCGGGAAATATCGATAATAGCAGATAAGGCTAAGAAAAGCAAAGTTCCCATACGAGTGGGCGTTAACTCGGGTTCTTTGCCGAAGAAAGTTCTGGAAGAGATATCCAGGATAAGAGAAGATAAACAAAGGCGGCATCGTCTTATGGTAGAGGCAATGGTTGATAGTGCTCTTGGCTGCATAAGAGTACTTGAGGATAAAGGTTTTGAAGATATAGTTGTTTCTCTGAAAGCCTCTGATGTACCTGTTACTATTTTAGCTAATAAAATTATAGCTGAAAAGATCAATTATCCTCTCCATTTGGGTGTTACCGCCACAGGTCCCCCACCTGAGGGAATTATCAAATCCGCTATAGGACTTGGTAGCTTACTTTGCGAAGGTATTGGCGACACAATAAGAGTTTCTCTTACAGCTGATCCAATAGAAGAGATAAAAGTGGCATACCAGATTTTAAAGTACCTGGGGTTTGTTGATAGGGGACCTACTATCATATCCTGTCCCACCTGTGGACGCAAAAGAGGAGATGTTTATTCTATTGTTAAACAAATTTCAAAAGAGGTGGGCAAGATAACCTCTCCCCTTAAAATAGCAGTTATGGGATGTGAGGTAAATGGACCGGGGGAAGCTATAGAAGCTGATATTGGAGTAGCCTGTACTACAGGAGGAGCCGTTATTTTTAAGAAAGGTCGCCTGTTAAATAAAATCAGGAAAGAGCAAATTGTGCCAACTTTACTGAAAGAACTACGCTCCATGGATCATAACTTAAAGGGAAACTGAAGTGACCAAGTATATATTTGTTACCGGAGGAGTTCTTTCTTCCCTTGGTAAAGGAATAGCTGCTGCCTCAATTGGAGCATTGCTTAAAAGTAGAGGATTTAAAGTAAGTATGTTGAAATTCGATCCTTATATAAATGTTGATCCTGGAACCATGAATCCCTACCAGCATGGAGAAGTTTTTGTTACAAAAGATGGAGCGGAGACCGATCTTGATTTAGGACATTACGAGAGATTTGTTGGTGTGGATTTATCGTATTATAATAACGTTACCGCTGGTCAGATCTATAGTTCGGTTATTGAAAAGGAAAGAAGGGGAGAGTACCTTGGGCGAACTATTCAGGTAATTCCCCATATAACCGATGAAATCCAGGAAAGGATAAGAAAAGTAGCTCGAGAGGATAGGGCAGATATAGTGATTACTGAGGTTGGGGGAACAGTGGGGGATATAGAGTCACTTCCCTTTCTGGAAGCTATAAGACAGTTTGGATTAAAGGAAGGTAAACAAAATACTCTTTATATACATCTTACCCTCCTTCCCTATATTCCATCAATAGGAGAGTTAAAAACCAAACCCACCCAGCACAGTGTCGGAAGACTGAGAGAAATTGGAATTCAACCTGATTTTATTTTGTGTCGCACCCAGGTTCCACTGACAAGACAGGCAAGATCCAAAATCTCTCTTTTTTGTAATGTTGAGGAAGAAAATGTGATTCAGGCTATTGATGTTGATAATGTGTATGAGGTCCCCCTGCGATTTGAAAGGGAAAACTTAACTGAAAAAATAATGAAAAAGCTTAATTTATCCAGCAAGAAAGAGAATATGAAGGAGTGGGAGGAATGGGTGAGTAAGATAAATAACGCCAGATCCGAGGTTAGAATAGCTGTGGTTGGTAAATACGTTCAAATGAAGGATGCCTATAAAAGCATAATTGAAGCTTTCACACATGCAGGTGCGGCAAATAATGTGAGGGTTTATTCTGGATGGATAGAAGCAGAGGAAATAGTTGATGGAGCTGAGGGAAAACTTTCCTCTTTCCAGGGAATCCTTGTTCCGGGAGGTTTTGGTTCGAGGGGAATAGAAGGTAAAATAAGGGCTATAAGGTTTGCCAGAGAGAATAATTATCCTTTTCTTGGAATATGCCTCGGGATGCAGTGTTCGGTAATTGAGTTTGCAAGGAATGTGGCTCATCTGGAAGATGCAAATTCAACTGAATTTGATCCTTTAACACCCTATCCTGTCATTGACCTTTTACCTGAGCAAAAGAAGATAAAAGACAAGGGAGGAACGATGAGGCTTGGTGAGTATGAGTGTAGGGTTAAAAAAGATAGTTTCAGCGGGAGAGCCTATGGGAGAGAAGTTGTTTATGAAAGACATAGACATCGCTATGAGTTTAACAATACCTATAGAAAAATCCTGGAGGAAGCGGGGCTGAGAATAGCAGGAATTTACCCTGAAAAAGATCTTGTGGAGATAATAGAGATACCCGATCATCCCTGGTTTGTTGCCACTCAATTTCATCCTGAGTTCAGTTCCAAGCCTCGATTACCCCATCCTCTTTTCAGGGATTTTATCCGGGCGGCAATGGAGAAAACATTATAAGGAGTTTAAGATGGCCAGAATAATTTTAATTCTTCTTGGTGCTGTTCTGGTAAATAATTTTGTTTTAAGGTATTTTCTTGGCATCTGTCCTTTCCTTGGAGTAACCGGAAGGGTAAGCTCTGCAATAGCAATGGGATTTTCTGTTACTTTTGTGATGACCCTCACCGCAGCCATAGTCTGGCCTATTAATCATTTTATAATCCAGGGTTTACATCTTCCCTTTCTGGAGTATGTCTCTGATATTCTTGTTATTGCCTCTCTTGTTCAGATAATAGAGATGTTTGTCAGGAAAACAAGCCCTGCTCTTTATAGAGCTTTGGGAATTTATCTTCCTCTTATTACTACTAACTGCTCTATTTTATTTTTAGCTCTTTTTATTCCTCTTAGAAAGTACTCCTTTTTGGATAGTATTGTTTTTGGATTTGGTGCCGGAATTGGATTCACATTTGTAATGTTGATGATGTCTGCAATTCGAGAAGAACTTGATTTCGCCGAAGTGCCAAAGTCACTCCGTGGTGCTCCAATTACTCTTATTACCGCTGGATTGCTTGCCCTTGTCTTTATGGGATTTACCGGACTTTTAGGGAGTGCATAAAATCTAATTCTGGAGAGGGAATATGAGTTCAATTCTTATTGCCACAATAAGTATGGGTGGACTGGCTGCCTTTTTTGCCGTGATGCTTTCCATCGTTCATGAAAGGTTTAAGGTGGAGGAGGACCCCCGGGTAGAGGAGATTTTATCCTGTCTGCCAGGGGTAAATTGTGGAGCCTGTGGCTTTGCCAGTTGTCGTTCCCTGGCAGAGGCAATTGTTAAGGGAGAAGCAGCGGTAAACTCATGTGTAGCAGGAGGTAGCTCAGTTGCTGAGAAAATTTCCCGGATAATGGGTGTGGAATCAGGCAGTGTAAAGAAAAAAGTGGCTTTTGTTAGATGTGGAGCCACCTTATCCGAGCGATCAAAGAAAGCTACCTATCAGGGGGTAAATACCTGCAGAGCGGCTAATATTTTAATGGGAGCAGATACTGCCTGTCTGTATGGATGTCTTGGATTTGGTGATTGCGAGGAAGCCTGTCTTTTTGATGCTATTAAAATGGTAGAAGGTCTTCCCAGAATTGATCTTTCCAGATGCACGGGATGTGGCAGGTGCGTTGAGGTCTGCCCCCGGGGAATAATAGTTCTGGATAGTTTTGAAAATACAAACTACAGAGTGAAATGCTCCTCTCTGGATAGAGGAAAAAAGGCACGTCAGGTTTGCACTAAGTCCTGTATAGCCTGCAGGAGATGTGAGAAGTCCTGCCCCTATGAGGCCTGCTGGGTGGAGGATAATCTGGCTCACATTGATCCAAGAAACTGCCAGTTATGCGGAATATGTTCTATGGTCTGTCCAACAGGTGCTATAGTTAAGGTAGGATGAAGATTTACCTTCTATCACTGATAACTAAATGAACCAGACAGACGAGATTTATCCATTGTAAAAAAAGGCTAAATGTGGATAACCCTACCCTGAGCATCTAAGGCTGCCTCTCTTATAGCCTCACCCAATCCAGGATGTGGATGTATCGTGTTGATGATTTCCTGAAGAGTAGCCTCCAGATTGATGCCGATTGTTCCCTCCAGTATAAGGTCCGTAGCCTGTGGTCCAAGGATATGTATTCCAAGAATTTCTTCGGTTTCAGCATCGCAGATTATTTTGACCATACCTTCGCTTTCTCCAATTATAAGAGCTTTTCCATTTGCCATGAAGGGGAATCTTCCAACTTTTATCCTGTATTCTCTTTTTTTTGCCTCCTCTTCAGTAAGACCCACTGCAGCCATTTCCGGAGTGGAACATACAAAGCGGGGAACTGCTCTGTAATTTACCTCAGATGATTTTCCCATGGCGTTTTCTGCAGCTACCTCTCCTTCAATGTAGGCAACGTGGGCAAGCATATATCCACCAACTACATCTCCGGCAGCATAGATATTGGGAATATTTGTCTGCATTTTTGAGTTAACCTGGATCCACCCTTTCTTATCTACCTTAATTCCAGCATTCTCAAGACCCACTTTCCTGGAGTTGGGCACCCTTCCAATTGATACAAGAGCTTTGTTAAAAGGAATTTCTCTGGTTCCCTCCGGGGTTTTTATAATTGCAATGTAGTTTGCATCTTGTTTTTTTACCATATCAAGGGTCGAGGATGTTAGAATATCTATCCCTCTTTTTGTCATAATCTGTCTTAGCTTTCCCGAAAGTTCAGCATCTTCCCCGGGAAGAATTCTTGGAAGCAGCTCAACTATTGTAACTTTGCTTCCAAGGCTATTATAAATGGTGGCAAATTCTATCCCTATTACTCCTCCTCCAATAATCAAGAAATTCTCGGGAATATCTTCTATATCAAGAGCCTGAGTACTGGTAATTACCGCATCCTCATCCATTCCCTTGATGGGAAGAGTAGCAGGTGAGGAACCAGTTGCGACAATTATTTTTTTTGCTTTTATCCTTTTTTCTCCCTCCTCATTTTTTATAAGGATGCTCGAGGAATCAATAAGAGTTCCCTCTCCTTTTATCCATTGAACTTTATTTTTTTTAAAAAGATAACCCACTCCTCCCACTAATCTTGCAACTATGCGCTTTTTTCTCTGCATTAGGCGTGGAAGGTTTACCTTAATTTCCCCATCCACGTCAATTCCAAATTCCTTTGACCTTTTAATGGCGGATAAAACCTCACAACTTCTAACAAGAACCTTTGTTGGAATACAACCTATGTTTAAACATACTCCCCCGAGTTTTTCTTTTTCCACCACTATCACTTTTCCTCCAAGTTGAGCTGCTCTAATGGCAGCTACATATCCTGCCGGTCCTCCTCCAATTACAGCAACATCAACTTCTTGAGGATCCATTTTAACTCTCCTTTTTATTTATTTTAAATTTCCTTCAGTTCTTCCTCACTTAAACCAAAGTAATGTCCTATCTCATGCAGAACAGTTTTAATTACCATTTCTCTCATTTTTTCCTCTGAAGGACATAATTTCTCAATTGGGCGACGGAAAATAGTTATTTTATCAGGTAGAACACTGCTATAGTATATTCCTCTTTTTGGCAGAGGGACTCCTTGGTAAAGAC
>JAGGTG010000050.1 GCA_021163905.1 Candidatus Aerophobota bacterium | reverse complement strand
AGTACAGCACAGCCAAAAAGCGGAGGCCGAGCTGCAGAGAAGTTAGAGGTGATACTAAACTATGGCGAGGCCGTCTTCCGTGGGATACCCAGAGAGCCCTTAAAATAGAAAGTCTTATGAAAAGTGTCCCAATTTCAGAAAAATACTTCTTGTTTAATCTAACTTACTTTGCTATTATATATTACAGGGTGTTGATGATGGGAAAGAAAAGAGTCCGCATTCTTGTCGAGGGAAGAGTACAGGGAGTATTTTTTAGAGCTACAGCAAGGGATATTGCAAGAAAACTGGGAGTTAAAGGTTGGATCAGGAATAGATGGGACGGAAGGGTGGAACTTGTTGTGGAAGGGGATGAGGATAAGGTAAATAGCATGATAGAGTGGTGTCACCAGGGACCTCCAGGTGCACTGGTAAGAAAGGTGGAGGTTGAACCGCAACCTTTTAAAGGAGAATTTAATAGCTTTTCCATCAGGTATTGAATTTAAGGGAGAGAAGATCTGGCAGGGCTGGTATTATAGAGCGTGGTTTCAAGGAAGAAGGAGCTTTTTTTACATCCTCAATGGAGCTTATACCCGATAAGACAAGAACTGTATACACTCCCAGCTTATTACCTGCTGCAATATCGGTCTCCAGCCTGTCTCCTACCAGGACAACCTGAGAGGGGGGATGGCCTGTTTTTTTAAGAATTACCTCCAGACCAAATGTTTCTGGTTTACCAAGTATAAGAGGTTTTTTACCTGTTGATACCTCAAGAGCCTTTACTATCGCCCCTGCTGCCGGTATGGTTGTCTTCTCAAGAGGATAGGTTAAATCGGTATTGGTAGCGATAAATTTAGCTCCATTTTTTATTGCCTGATAGGCAGCAGATAACTTACGAAAGTTGATTTTTCTGTCCATTCCTACCACAACGTAACCCACCTTTTTGGGATTAAAGGAAATTTTAAGTTTTATCTTTTTCAGCTCTTCAAAAAGGCCTTTTTCTCCTATAATCATTACTTTTTTTGAATTTATCTTTTCTTTAGTTTTAAAATAAAGAGCACAAAGATAAGAAGAGGGGAAAAGCTGTTCTTCTTTTAATTTTATCCCCATTTTTCCCAGCTTTTTTAAATACCCCTTTCTACTTAAAGTTGAGTTATTACTCAGAAAAAAAAGCTGATATCCTCTTTCTTCAAGAGAAAAGAGGGTATTTTTTACCCCCGGAAGTAGTGTATTTCCTCTGTATATAACCCCATCAAGATCAAATACAAAAACTCTCATAAACTATCCTCAATTCTAAGTTTTTTGATTTCTCCATCATCTATGGGTAAAACTCTTATAACCCTAACCTCACCCCCGGGAATCTGGTGATACTCTACATCTACTGTTTTTCCTGGAGCATCACTGTACCTTGCAGTTATCGATGCTGCTTTATAAATTATTTCCTCATCAATAGTTCCTCTTATAAGGGTTGTGGGCCCTGGAAAATCTTTTACCCTGAGTATAATATCACCTGGAGTTGCAAGCTCTTTTATTTTTGAATTTTCCTCTTTTTTTCTACCCACTACAATCCTTGTGTGGTGGTTTAAACGAAAATGCCTGCCTACTTTTAACAGCTCAATCTCTCCTGGATTAACTATACCTGTTTTAAGCAGGTATTTAACCCGTCGCGAAAAATTTGGATCCGTTAAAAGACAACCTCCAGCAGGAGTGGGAAACTGTTCAATTTTAAACTTTCTGGCAAGTTCAATTTGAGCTTTGCGGGATCTACCTTTTATCCCGTAAAGTTTGTCTCTTTTTACCCATCCTAACCTTTCAGGTAAAGTAGGAGGGAGATTTTTAGCTGTGAGTGGACGAAGGAGATAATCTTCCCATCCTGATTCTCTTGCTATGAGCATCAGAGCCCATCTATTCTGAGATTTTGGTCTTTCACCCAGTACCTCTCCTGTTATTAGAAAATTTGCTCCTCTTTTTTTCATCAGGGAACCTGCTTTTTTTAGCATAAGAATATGACAATCTATACAGGGGTTGGCCCCTTTTCCAAAACCATGGGGAGGAGATTTAATTAAAGATATGAGTTCTTCGGTGATATCCACACTTATAAGGGGTATTTTTAACCTTGCAGCCGCCTCTTTTGCTTTTTTATCGGTAAAAAAGCAGGATATAAAGCAAACACCCTCCACATCAATTCCCTGTTCTTTAATGATACAGACCGATAAGGTACTATCAAGTCCCCCTGAAAAAAGAGCAATTGCCTTCATTCTTTGTTTATCTCATCTTCTGTTACAATTTTTCTCACACCCTCAGAGGTTTCTATTATAAGTAACCTTTTAAGCAGGTTACAGCCTACCACCTTTACCTTTTCTCCCTGCAGGTTGATCTCATCTCCTACCTTTGGAAATCCCTTGATAAGGTCAGAGTACACATTATACTCAAAGTTAAGGCAACAGCGCAATCTTCCGCATATGCCTGATATTTTTGATGATACAAGGGGAAGATTTTGAATTCTGGCTGCCTCCAGAGCTACCGGATCAAGTTTATCCTTACTTTTTCCTAAAAATGAAGCACAGCAAACCTCTCTTCCACAAATACCTATTCCTCCCATGATTTGAGGTTCGTCTCTTACGCCAATTTGCTGCATCTGGATACGAACCTTAAATATTCCTGCCAGTTCTTTAACAAGTTGCCTGAAATCTACTCTTTCCTTTGCTGTGTAATAAAATATAATTTTTTTCTTTCCCAGAGGATATTTTGTTAAAATGAGTTTCATAGGGAGTTTGTATTTTTCTATTTTTTCAAGGGCTACATCTTTTGCTTTTTTAGCTATATTTTCTCTTTTTCTAAATTCTTCTATATCCTTCAGGGTAGCCTTTCTTACATTCGTTCCCTGAACGTTAAGTTCCTTTTCTACGCAGAATTTTATCTTTCCTATTTCAAAACCATCCTGCATCTCAAATACACACCACTCTCCTACCTTAAAGTCCTGTTTGTTGGTTAAAATATATACGGTTTTTTTAGTGGTAAATATCTCCACTCCAATGAAAGACATTTTATCTCTCCTTGCAAAAATCAAGAATAACTCTTGCTACTTTTATGGAGGTATTCTCTCCCTCAATTTTTTCTTTCACGGATAATAATTTTTTCTTTACTTCTTCCACCTTTTTTTTATCTTTAAGATAATCCATTGCAATTTTTGCTATTTTCCGTGGCTTTGCTTTCCACTGGATAAACTCCGGAGCTATATTTTCACCAGCTATTAAATTCACAAGTCCTATCCATGGAGTTCTCACCAGTATCCTTGCAAGAAGGTAACTAAAAAAGCTTATCTTATAAATTACAATCATGGGAGTTTGAAAATAGGAAGCCTCCAGAGTGGCAGTTCCTGAGGCTACAAGGATAAGATCTGCTGATTTTATTACAGGTAAAGAACCTTTTTTATATATCTCAATTTTTACATTTGATTTTTTTAGGTATCTGGATAAGCTGCTCTCCTTTATTCCAGGGGCAAGCGGGAGAACAAAGCGAACCTTGTTTCCTGTCCTTATTAGCTTTGCCGTTTTCAACATAACAGGTAAAATTCTTTTTATCTCTGAGTATCTACTTCCCGGCAAAATCCCAACTATACTTTTTCCTTTTTCAATTTCTTCTTTATCTTTGTGGTTTTTGAGAATCTCCACGAGGGGATGTCCAAAATAATCCACATTGTAATAGCCCTCTTTGTGGTACCAGTCCTTTTCAAAGGGAAGAATTACAACAAGGCGATCTACCCTTGAGATAAGAGTTCCTGCTCTTTTCTTTCTCCATGCCCATACCTGTGGGGATACATAGTAAATAACCGGTATTTTTTCTCTTTTAATAATCCGGGCAAGACGAAGGTTAAAACCTGGATAATCTATAAGAACCACTACTGATGGTTTATTTTGAATAATAAATTTTTTTACCGCTTTAAAGGTAGCTATTATTTTCCCTATTTTTGAAAAAAGCTCTGTAAACCCAACCACTGAAATTGAAAGGGAGTTAAGTATTAATCTAACTCCCGCCTCCTGCATTTTTTCTCCCCCAATTCCATAAATAATCAGATGGGGGTTTATTCTATAAAGGGCTCTTGCCAGCAGAGCCCCATACATATCTCCTGAGACCTCACCTGCAACCATAAATATGGTGATATTTTTTTCAGCTTTCATAAATTTTTAGTTTTTAAAGTGGAGGGGGCAAAGATAAGAAATATAATATCTTTTATCTAAGAGGGGAGAAGAGTTGGAGAATTAAGATAAACATGAAGAAACTCGATTACCATTTGCTCTGGTATTTGCATTATTTTACCTGTAATTCAGTAAAATCAGCTATTTTCAAAAATCTTGAGCCAATTTCTCTCAAAAGAGCAAGACGATTTAATTTTAAATTAACATCCTCGCTCATAACCAGCACTTTATCAAAGAAGTTATGGATAGAATCCTTTAATACGGACAATCTATTGTATGCTTGCACATAATCTGCCTTATCTAACGATCTATCAATAGATTCCTTTATCTTTCTCCATTTCTGGTAAAGATTTTTCTCCTCCCCCTCCACCAGTTTATCCTCTTTTGGTTGAGAGGGTATATTTATCCCCCACTCATTTGCCTGTTTCAATATATTAAGTAGTCTAACTATAGCTACTACCTCTTCTCTAAATTTTTCTCTTAAGGCTATTTTCTGCAATGCTTTCGCTCTTTTTAGAGTATTCACAGGATCATCTACCCCCATCCTTATAACAGCATTGATCTTGTCATAGGAAATTCCTTTCTCCTTCAAAAGATAAATCATTCGAGTCTTGAAAAAATCAATTAATTTTTGCTTTGCAATTGCATTATCTCCATAAAGAGACATACTTTCATCAATAAGCCTTACAATAGATATATGAAGTTCTTTACTTAAGATTATTTCTATCACCCCCTGAGCTTCTCTTCTGAGACCCCAGGGGTCCTCGGATCCTGAGGGGATAAAGTCAGCCCAGAAAGCTCCCGTCAGGGTATCTATTTTATCAGCAATTGCAAGTAAAGATCCCTCCAGAGTTTGTGGAGGATCATCTCCATTAAAACGGGGTTTTCTATGTTCCTCGATGATCTTTGCAACCAGAGGATCCTCTCCAGAGCAGGTAGCGTAAACTCCACCCATCATTCCCTGAAGTTCGGGGAATTCTCTTACCATATTGGTTACCAGGTCAGCTTTACAAAGATAAGCAGCTCTCTGGATTTTTTTACCAACATTATCTGAAATTCCAAGCTGTGAGGACAATTTTTTAGTTAATTTTACAAGTCTTTTTATTTTATCATAATAACTTCCAAGTTTTTCCTGGACGATGATTTGCTTTAATAAAGGTACTTTTTCCTCAAGAGAGGTTTTTTTATCCTCTTCGTAGAAAAACTGTGCATCCTCAAGTCTTGCATGTAAGACTCTTTTATTTCCCTCTGTTATTTGATTGAGATTAACCTTACCCCCATCTCTTATTCCGATAAAGAAGGGTAAGATCTTGCTTCCATCACTTACAGTGAAATTTTGCTGATAATCTCTTAAACATGCCTTTAGTACAAATGAGGGCAAAGAGAGATAATGAGAATCAAACTCTCCACAGAAAACAGTTGGATATTCGACAAGATAAGATAACTCCTCGAGAAGGTCCTCATCGGGAATAACTTCAGCTTTGCAGTTTTTTTCTCTTAATCTGTGAGTTAGCTTAAGTATCTGATGGTTGATCCTTTTCTTTCTCTCCTCTACATCCAGAATCACCCTGGATCTTTTCATTATCTCAGGGTAACTTGACGTGTTTGGTATCTCAATCCATTCTGGATGAAGATACCTGTGTCCCCTTGTTTTTCTGTCCGAGCTTATTCCTGCAATTTCAAATTTAACCAGCTCATCACCTGCAAGAGCTAAAATATAGCGCAGGGGACGTCCGAAGTAAAAACTGTTATCTTTCCATCTCATAGATTTTGAAAAATGCAGGGAAAGTATCAGCTCGGTAAAGATCAAAGGTAAAATGTTAATTGTCTCTTTACCTCTGCGATATTTTTTTATATAAACGTACTCCCCTTTCTGTGATTTTTGAACCTCAATGTCCTCTATTTCTACCTTTTTTGCTTGAAGATATTTTTTACCGGCCTCAGTTAAATTGCCCTTTGAATCAAATACAACAAATTTTGGTGGACCTGCTTCCTTTTCCACTATATCCTTTTGTTTTGATGCTACTCTCTCTATCCAGAGAACAAGCCTTCTGGAACTACCCCGGGTTGCAATTTTACCATAGGATATACTGTACTTTTCAAAAAGTAACCTACTTTTTTCTTTTAGTTGAGAAAGAGCATCCTTAACCATTAAAGGAGGCAAATCCTCCACTCCCAATTCAAGAAGAACCGTGAATTCCATTTAAATTTCCCTATTTACCGTGACTTTTTAAATAAGCTTCAGCACATCCTCTGGCTAAATTTCTAACTCTTGCTATATATCTTTCTCTTTCTGATACACCGATTACTCCTCGTGCATCCAGCAGGTTAAATATATGGGAGCACTTTAATACATAATCATAAGCTGGTAAGAAAAGATCTTTTTCAACGAGTTTTTTCGCCTCTTTTTCATAAATCTGAAAAAGACGGGTATATAGGGGTGCATCTATCAGTTCAAAGTTATACTTGGAAAATTGCACCTCACTTTCAAGATGGAGGTCTTTATATTTAAATTTTAAATTCCACACAATATCAAATACACTGTTAACTTCCTGGATACACATTGCAATTCTCTCAAGACCGTAGGTTAGCTCAACAGAAACAGGATCAAGGTTTATTCCTCCTACCTGCTGGAAATAGGTAAATTGGGTAATTTCCATTCCATCCAGTCTTACTTCCCATCCAAGTCCCCAGGCTCCCAGGGTAGGAGATTCCCAGTCATCCTCTATGAATTTAATATCGTGTTTTAAAGGGTTAATACCTATTTTTCTTAAGCTGTTAAGGTATATATCCTGTATATTTTCAGGTGGGGGTTTTATAATCACCTGGTACTGGTAGTGGAGTCTAAGACGATTCGGGTTTTGTCCATATCTGCCATCAGTTGGTCGCCTTGATGGCTCGACATAGGCAACTTTCCAGGGATCCGGATCAAGAACCCTTAAAAAAGTCGCGGGATTAAAAGTTCCAGCTCCTTTTTCAACATCATATGGTTGCCAGAGAAGACACCCCTGTTTTTCCCAGAATTTGTGAAGCTCGAGAATTATCTGCTGAAAAGTCATTTTGTTGCTCATTGTTCCTTATCTTGTTACCTGTTATTATACGAATTATAAAGGGGGATAACTTAAAAGTCAAGAAAATTTTCTCCTGAAATTGGGACAGTTTCTCCGCAGGTATTTCTCTACAGGGCTCTCTGGGTATCCCACGGAAGACGGCCTCGCTATAGTTTAGTATCACCTCT
>JAGGTG010000124.1 GCA_021163905.1 Candidatus Aerophobota bacterium | reverse complement strand
GGTATCCCTAAGGAAGCCTCTTTTTGGCGAGAAGATGAGCTTGCCCTTCACCAAAAAATAGCACAGCCAAACCTCGGGAGGCCGAGCTGCAGAGAAGTTAGAGGTGATACCAAACTATAGCGAGGCCGTCTGCTTTGCCCTTTAGGGGGAGCAGCGAGCGAAGCGAAGCGTTGAGGGGGAAAGTATTTTCCCCCTCAATTAATCCGTTGGATACCCAGGAGCCCTTAAATATAGAAAGTCTTATGAAAACTGTCCCAATTCCAGAAGCGTAAGATTGACAGGGGGGGATTGATTTTATATAATTTATCAAGGTGAGAAGAATGTTTAGAATAATGTGTAAGGCAAAAATTCATGGTGCTGTTGTTACCGAAACTAAACTGGATTATGAGGGAAGTATTACAATTGATGAAAAACTTATGCAGGAAGCTGATATTTTACCCTCAGAGAGGGTGGAGGTTTTGAACTTAAACAATGGTGCAAGATTTAGTACCTATACTATAACTGGTGAACCAGGTTCTGGTAAAATTTGTATAAACGGGGCAGCAGCGAGGTTAGCGGAGATTGGGGATAGATTGATAATTCTCTCATATGGCGTTTTTTCTGATGAGGAGGCTAAAAATTTAAAAAAGAAAATCGTTTTTGTTAACGAGAGCAATCGGATAGTTGAAAAAAGGGAGAGTTGAGATGCCGGTTTATTCAATAAAAAAATACCCTGATCCTGTGCTTCGAAGAGAAGCTCTTGAAGTGGAAGGAGTGGGTCCTGCTGAGAGAAAGATCCTTGCCCGGATGGCTGAAACCATGTACTCTTTCGGTGGAATAGGTCTTGCTGCTCCACAGGTAGGGATAAATAAACAGTTTATAGTTGCCAATGTAGGAAGAGGAATTATAAAACTTGTAAATCCACGTATTATTTCACAGGAAGGGGAGAGCAAGATGGAGGAGGGTTGTTTATCTATTCCAGGTGTTAGTCTACAGATAAAAAGGGCAAAGAAGGTGGTAGTAGAGGGATTAAATGAAAAGGAAAAAGAAGTAAAAATATCAGCAGAGGGACTGCTTGCCCATGTCCTGCAACACGAGATAGATCACCTTAAGGGTGTTTTAATTATTGACCGGGCAGATGAGAAGGAAAAGGAAAAATTTAAGCCAAGATTAACCCAGCTTGAGAGGGAGTTTGAGTCTTATTACCTTTTACCAGAGGCCCGTAATTTTGTTTCAAAATAAATACATAAGGGGTGAAAAAATTGGCAAGGGCATATCTTAAGATTAAAGTAGAAATGGGAAAGGAAAGAGGAGTGAGAGATGCCTTGCTTCGTTTTTCCGAGGTAAAATCAGCGGAGCTCACCACAGGAGACCAGGATATTTTAGCATTAGTTGAAGCAGATAGCTATGAGGATATTTTACTTGCTGTAGTAGATAGATTGAGAGCACTTAAGGGGATAAAAAGCACAGTTACAGATCTTGTTCTTGAATAAAGTTAATTGGGGTGTGGCGAAGCGGTAACGCAGCGGACTTTGGATCCGCCATTCGGAGGTTCGAATCCTCCCACCCCAACTATTCCAGAATTTCAATATTTGAGAAGAGCGTGAAGTTGTGATAGATAATAACTTGGAGTTAAGCCAGATTGGTGAGTTTGGGTTGATCAAAAGGATAAGAGAACAAGCCAGAGAGTTTCAGAGTGGAGCGGTAATTGGGATTGGAGACGATGCTGCTGGAGTAAAGGTTAAGGAAGGAAAAATTGCTTTACTCACAACCGATACTTTAGTGGAAGGCGTTCACTTTAAATGGGATTATACTTCAGGTTATCAGGTTGGCTGGAAGGCTCTGGCTGTTAATTTATCAGATATTGCTGCAATGGGGGGAACTCCAACTTATTGTCTTGTTACTCTTGGTATACCTCGGAAAGTTGATTTGTCTGTGGTTGATGGTATTTACCAGGGATTGAGCAGTTTAGCCTCACTTTATAGGGTAGGGATAGTTGGGGGAGATGTGGTGTCTTCCCCCGTTTTTTTTATTACAGTAGCTTTGGTGGGCGAGGAGGATAGGGAGGATGTTCTTCTTCGCTCAGGAGCAAAGGAAGGAGATCTTATTTATGTGACAGGGGATTTAGGAACCTCAGCAGCAGGCCTTTTCTGCTTAAGAAAAGAGAAGGAGTTAGGTGTTTCAGTTTTTTTAAGAGATAAACTTCAAAAAAAACATCTTTTACCTGAAGCTCGAGTGAAAGAGGGAAGACAGATTGTTGATGCTAAAATAGCCTCTTCTATGATCGATGTAAGCGATGGTTTAGCTTCAGATTTGTTTCACATTCTTGAGGAAAGTAAAGTAGGAGCTGAACTCTGGGAAGACAAGATTCCCATCTCCGAGGAGGTTAAAAAACTGGCAGGGGAAACAGGAAGTTCTTTTTTAAATTGGGCACTTTATGGAGGAGAGGATTACGAGCTCTTATTTACCTGCCCGGAAGAGATTAAGAGCAGTTTAGGATTCCCGGTTACTCAAATTGGGAAAATAGTAAAGGGGGAACCGGAGATTGTTTTAATAGATTCTGCTGGTAGAAGAAGAAAATTGGAACCCAGGGGATGGGATCACTTTTCAGGAAACTTGAAAATCCCGTATTGGAAGGAAAGTTAATGAGTCAAACCTTATTAGCAGGGTCTTTATAAAAATGCAATTTTCGGGACTCTATTTTACTTGTGGATAAACCCGTACAAAGATAAAATCAAAAAGGAGGAGAGAAAAAATGAGGAAGGTAGGTATTAATGGGTTTGGAAGAATTGGAAGAATTACCCTGAGAGTGGCTTTAGAAAGAGGAACAGACCTTGATTTTGTAGCAGTAAATGATTTAACTGATACTAAAACATTGGCACATCTTTTTAAGTATGACTCTGTTTACGGGATTTACCCCGGGAAGGTAAAGGCAGAAGAGGACAGTATAGTGATTGATGATAAAAAAATAAAAGTTCTTTCAGTTAAAGATCCATCTGAACTTCCCTGGAAAGATTTAGGAGTTGAGATAGTTCTGGAATCCACAGGTAGGTTTACCGCATTGGATGATTGCCAGAAACACCTTCAAGCTGGAGTAAAAAAGGTAATTTTAAGTGCTCGCTATAAAGGTGAGAGAGAAGATGCGGTAATGATTAATATGGGTGTCAATGAGAAGGATTATGATCCCGATAAACACAGTATCATTTCCATGGCCTCTTGTACCACTAACAGTCTTACTCCTGTGATGAAAGTTCTTGAGGATAATTTTGGTGTAGAAAAATCACTGATGACCACAATCCATTCCTATACTAATGATCAGAGAATTCTGGATTTTCCTCATAAAGACCTGAGAAGGGCTCGAGCTGCAGCTGTGTCTATTGTTCCTACTACTACTAATGCTGCTGTAGCAGCACAAATTGTTATCCCTTCACTTAAGGGAAAATTTGATGGAATGGCCATGCGGGTTCCCACTCCTGTTGGTTCCATTTCTGATATTACTGTTATTGTTAAGAGGGATACCACTGTAGAAGAGGTAAATAGTGCTTTGAAGAAAGCTTCTGAAGGTGAAATGAAGGGAGTTTTGGGGTACACTGAGGAGCCAATAGTTTCCAGAGATATTGTGAAAAGTAGCTATTCAGCGATTGTGGATGGTCTTTCCACAAGGGTGATGGGTGGAAATATGGTTAAGATTCTTAGCTGGTATGATAATGAGTGGGGATACAGCACCAGATTGGTAGATTTGATTGAGTACGTTAGTAAAAAGTTAAGTTAGAAATTTCCTGATTCTTATATTTACAGGAGAGAAAAGGGTTTTTGCAGTGGTCAGAAAACTTGGCCACTGCAAAAGTGAGAAGGATTATCTTACGGGAGAGGAAAATGGCTAAACTATCAGTAAAGGATGTTGATTTAAAAGATAAGAGGGTTTTGATGCGGGTAGATTTTAATGTTTCACTTGATAAAACTACAGGTGAGATAACTGATGATACAAGAATAAGGGCAGCACTTCCCACTATAAAATACATTTTGGATAAGGGAGCCTCTCTTATTTTAATGTCACATCTTGGAAGGCCAAAAGGTAAAGTTGTTCCCCAGTTAAAAATGGATAAGGTAGCTACCCGTTTATCTGAACTTCTTGGCAGAAAAGTTAAGAAGTTAAATGCCTGTATTGGTGAGGAAGTAAAAAAAGAAGTTGATAAACTAAAGCCCGGGGAGGTAATTTTACTTGAGAATACCCGTTTTTATAAAGAGGAAACGGAGAATGACCCTGAATTTGCGAAACAACTTGCCAGTTTGGGGGATATTTTCGTAAATGATGCTTTTGGAACAGCTCACAGAGCTCACGCCTCAACCGTTGGAGTTGCCAGTTATCTTCCAGCAGTAGCAGGTCTTCTTATGGCAAAGGAGCTTGAGATACTGGAAAGTATCCTTACCCATCCCGATCAGCCTTTTATAGCTATTCTGGGTGGTGCTAAGGTTTCTGATAAAATAGGTGTTTTAAAGAATCTGCTTGATAAGTGCCAGAAAATACTCATTGGAGGAGCAATGGCCTATACTTTTCTTAGGGCTTTGGGAGTGCCAACGGGAAAATCACTAGTGGAAGAGGATAAAATAAATGAGGCAAAAGGGGTTATGGATGATGCAAAGGGGAAAAACTGTGAGATTCTTCTTCCCGTTGATCATGTTGTTGCTCCTGAGGCCAAATCAGGAGTTGAGGTTAAAGTAGTTGGTCAAAGTGATATTCCTTCTGATTGGATGGCTCTTGATATAGGTCCTGAGACAATAAATCAATTCAATCAGGCTATTGATGGTGCGAGGACTGTTTTCTGGAATGGTCCCCTTGGTTATTTTGAGATAGATGAGTTTAGCAAAGGGACAAGAGAGGTTGCAAGAAAACTTGCAGGGGTGAGAGCAACTGTTGTAGTTGGAGGAGGAGATTCTATTGCTGCGCTGAAGAAGGAAAACTTAGTTGATAAGATGACACATGTTTCTACCGGAGGAGGAGCGTCTCTTGAATTCCTGGAAGGAAAAGAACTTCCCGGTGTTGCTGTTTTAAAGGATAAGTAAAAAAAGGAGGAGTAGATTGCGAAGGCCCATTATAGGCGGCAACTGGAAGATGAATAAGACTTTTTCTGAAGCTGTTGATCTTGTGAAAAAGTTAACCCGGGAAATTGGCAGTTATGATAATGTGGAGGTAGTTATTTTCCCTCCTTTCCCTTATCTACAGCAGATAAGAGATTTACTTGATGGAACCTGTATCGGACTTGGTGCTCAAAATATGTTCTGGGAAGAAAAAGGGGCCTATACAGGAGAGGTATCTCCCAGAATGCTGGTTGATGTTGGATGCAGATATGTTATTCTCGGACATTCTGAGAGGAGAGGATACTTTGGAGAAACTGATGATAAGATAAACAAGAAAATAAAAAAAGCTCTTGAGTTTGATCTCACTCCTGTTGTTTGCGTTGGAGAGAAATTAGAGGAAAGAGAGAGGGGAATAGAGGAAAAGGTAGTTAGCTCGCAGGTAAGAGGATGTCTTGCCGGGCTTAATTTTTCTCAAATTGAGCGGATCGTCCTTGCCTATGAGCCGGTTTGGGCAATAGGTACAGGAAAAACTGCCACTCCTGATCAAGCTCAGAAAATGCACGGGTTTATAAGAAGGGTTGTTGGGGAGCTTGTGGGTGAAAAGGTAGCTAAATCAATTCGAATTCAATACGGGGGCAGTGTTAAACCGGATAATATAAAATCCCTTATGAATGAACCAGATATAGATGGAGCTCTGGTAGGAGGAGCCAGTTTAATACCAGAGTCCTTTATTAAGATAGTAAAGTACGGAGAGATATAATGGGAGTTCTTTTAGTTATTCAGACTATTGTTTGTGTTCTTTTAATAGGGGCCATCCTGCTTCAAGTTGGTAGAGGGGCAAGTACCGGGGCAGCTTTTGGAGGAGGAGTTAGCACTTTCTTTGGTCCTTCAGGAGAGGTGAGTTTTCTGGGTAAAGTTATAATAGCTCTGTCTGTAATATTTGTGGTTATGAATGTGCTTTTATACGTCTCTTCTCGAAGACTTCCTCCTCCTTTGCCTAAACCACAAAAAACATCCCTTTTACCCTCCAGCGGAAAAACTATGGTCTGTGGTCTAAAGATAAACAGGATGGGAGGGTAATGTAGTAGCAGTTTTGACGATTTTCCCCTTTTGCAGGAAAATGTGGGTAACTCTTCTTTTATCTACAAGTGGGACAATTTCATAAACAATAGTTTCTGCTTTTTTTGCTATTTCCGAAAGGGTAATATACTCCGTTCCCTGTTTTCCCCACATAACCACTTCATCTCCTAATTTTACTCCCGGTATATCAGTGACATCAATCATACAGTGGTCCATACATATCCTTCCAATGACAGGGGCTCTTTTTCCTTTAATGATAACTTCCCCTCGATTTGACATTTTTCTACTGTATCCATCAGCATACCCTATGGGAATTGTGGCCACGGTAGTTTCTCTTTTAGTCCTGTAGGTGCCTCCATAACCAACCTTAGATCCAGCAGGTATTTTACGCAGGGAAATTATTCTTGTTTTTAGTTGGGATACAGGTTCAAGTTCAGCTTTGTTTTTTATACTTTCAGAAGGATAGGCTCCATAAATAGCTATTCCTGGCCTTACCATATCAAGGTGCATTGATGGAAGATCCAGCAAGGTAGCAGAATCGGCTACATGATGAATAGGTATGTATATTCCCTCTTTCTCCAGCTTATCTATTATTTCACGGTACTTTTTAAATTGGAGGTAAGTTGGTGTTTTATCCTCTTCACAGGCTGAGCTAAAATGGGTGAATATACCTTCTACATAAATTCCCGGTAAGCTTACGATTTTTTTAATCTTATCTTTAGCTTCCCTTGCTACTATACCTAACCTTGCCATTCCTGTATCTATATTTATATGAATTTTTGCTTTTTTTTCATATTTTTTTGCAAGATGGGATAGCTGTTTTGCTATTTCCAGATCACCTATAGCTATGGTAAGATTATAGTGAATAAAGGCTTCAAGATCATCCTGTATTGATACCCCGAGGACTAAAATTGGAGCTTTAATTTGTGCCTTTTCCCTTAACTCTACAGCTTCCTCCAGAGTGGCAACGGCAAGATGTGTAGCGCCATTTTCCAGAACTACACGGGATACCTCTACTGCACCGTGACCATAGGCATTTGCTTTAACCACTGCCATAATTCTGGTTTTGTTTCCCACCAGTTTCTTGAGTACTCTTACATTGGCAGCAACCGCATCGAGGTTTACCTCGAGATAAGCAGAGTGAAAGTTGAACATTTTAACCTCTCTATAGATAATTATCCATAAAATTAAAGATTTCTTCCTAAAAAGTCAAGTGGATTTGCTCCAGTTTCGGGAAAAACCTTATAATTCTTTGCTGCCCGCCGAGTGTGTTTTCCATAAGGCAGCGGCGATTCAAG
>JAGGTG010000146.1 GCA_021163905.1 Candidatus Aerophobota bacterium | reverse complement strand
TGGCGAGGCCGTCTTCCGTGGGATACCCAGAGAGCCCACATAGTTACAAGAAACTGTCCCAATTTCAGTATGTAGCTAATTGACAGTCACCAATTTTTTATTAAAATCTTTGAAAATACTATATTTACCGGAGGTAATCAATATGCGAATTGGTGTACTTACAGGAGGAGGAGATTGTCCGGGGCTAAATGCTGTTATAAGAGCTATTGTCATCAATGGCAAAAGAGAAGGGTGGGATATTCTCGGGTTTAACGATGGATGGGCAGGTGTTCTTAACAACAAATGGGAAGAGTTAAACGAAGAGAAGGTTGAGGGTATCCATAGAGAAGGAGGAACGATTCTTCATACTTCCCGAACCAATCCTTTCAAGGAGGAAAATGGGGTTGAGAAAATAAAGGATACCTTAAATAAAAATAAAATCGACTGCCTTATAGCAATAGGAGGAGACGATACACTTGGTGTTGCCAATCGTCTCTACAAAGAGGAGGGAATAAAAACAATAGGTGTTCCGAAGACAATTGACAATGACCTGTCTGCCACTGACTATACTTTTGGCTTTGATACAGCTGTTAATATAGCTGTTGAGGCTATGGATAGACTTCACACCACTGCAAAATCTCACCACAGAGTTATTGTAGTGGAAATAATGGGAAGGCACACCGGGTGGATAGCGCTGGAGGCAGGAGTTGGAGGTGGAGCACATATAATTCTCATTCCCGAGGTGCCATTTGATATTGACAAGGTGTGTGAAACTCTTAAAAAGAGATATGAGGAGGGAAAGACTTACAGTATAGTGGCTGTTGCTGAAGGAGCAAAGGCAGCAAAGGGGAGCAAGTTTCTAACCAGAGAGGTAGTTAAAGAAGAAAAAACAGATGCTTTTGGAAATATAATTCTTGGAGGAATTGCCAGAGTTCTGGAAAAGGAAATAGAGAAAAGAACAGGATTTGAGACAAGATCGGTCACTTTAGGACATATTCAAAGAGGGGGAAGGCCTTCTGCTTTTGATCGTTTCCTTGCCACAAGATTTGGCGTAAAAGCTGTGCAAATGGTTAAAGAGGGAAAATATGGAGAAACTGCAGCTCTTCGAGGGACAAAGATTGTATCCGTCCCCCTGGAAGAGGCTGTGGGAAAGAGAAAAGAAGTTCCTCCTGAGCTTTATGAGGAAACAGTAACTCCCTTTTTAGGTAAATAAAGTTAATTTTTACCTATCTTAGATTTGGTAAATTCTATATCTGGGTGGATGGCTTTTAGCCTATTTACCCAGCTTATATAAAGGAAATTATTAAAAATTTATCTTCTCTAAATCTAATACTCAACACCTTTTCTTAATTTTATACCCTGATCGTAAGGATGTTTTATTTTTCTCATCTCCGTTACAAGATCTGCAATAGAAATTATACCAGAAGGGACACCTCTTCCTGTAATAATAACCTCCAGAAAATCCGGTTTATTCCTTAGCAGCTCTATAAGATTCTTTTCCCCTATTAATCCATGATTCATAGCAACACTTATCTCATCAAGGATAAGTAAATCATACCTTTTACTTTTTATTCTTTGCATAACTTCTTTTAAAAATTTTTCTCCTTCTTTCCTTATATTTTCCACATCTTCCAGGGGCAGGTTAGCGATAAGCCTTTTTCCATAGTCCCCACCCCAGAAAAGAATTTCTACCCCTAATTTTCTTAAAATTAGCACCTCACCGCTTGCGTCTTTTTGTTTTAAAAATTGAGCCATTATCACCCTGCAGTCTCTTCCAAGGAATCTAAGTGCTTGTCCAACTGCTGCTGTAGTTTTCCCTTTGCCATCCCCAGTGTAAACTTGTATTAAACCTCTGGTCATTATATTTTTATCCGGAAATATTAATTTTGGCAAAGTAAATGGGAGGGGTATAGATAGATTCCACAAATTTAGCTTCTCTACCAACTGCTATGGTACTATTTAACAGATCATACACGTTACCGGTTGCCATTATATCCTTGACTCTACCAACTACTTTCCCCTTTTTTATTTTAAAACCAAGGTCAAGATTAACCGAGAACTCTCCCATCAGCATATTGCTCTGCCCAGCCCCTATTACCTGATCGACAATTAAACCTTCTTCAGTATCCTTTATCATTTCCTCCAGACTAACATCTCCTGGCTCGATTATAAGGTTAGTGGTTGAAGGAGAGGGTGGAGTGTCGTAGTCTCTTGCAGCATTTGCTGTGGTTTCAGTTTTCATTAATCCAGCTGTCTGTAAATCATAGATAAAACTATTTAAGATACCTTTTTCAACTATGGGATTTTTACGAGAGGGAATTCCTTCTCCATCTATAGGTGAGGAAGCACTGGCATAAGGAAAAGTAGCATCATCGAAGATACTGATTAGTTGTGAGGTAATTTTTTGCCCCAGTTTAGATGAAAGAGGAGATATTTTCTTTTGGACAAGTTTTCCATTAATTCCCATTTTAAGTGAAGAAAGTAAAAGAGGCATAGCTTTAGGAGTAAAAATTACAGGATAAGTACCAGTTTGAATATCAGCCTTCTTTTGGGCAAATTTTATTTTGTCGATAACTCTTTTAGCAAGTAAATTTGACCATTTTCGGTGTTGACAGCTGGACTCCTCTTCTTCCACCCCAAGAAAATTTCCCTCCTGAGCAAGAAATGTATAAACTGAAAATGAATAAAGACTTTTATTATAACTAAATCTAAGTCCTGAACTGTTAATAATGGAGGTTTTAGTGATGGTTTTATTTAACTCAGCTTCACATCTAAAATCGGGAAATTCCTTTAAAATAAGCTTTATTGCCTCTTCTCCTTCTTCGACCATCTCCTCTACAGGGATTGATAAGATGGATGGATCAAAACATTTAACCTCAGGAATATGGGATTTACCGGGAAATTTAAAATAAGCATGTTGACCAAAGGAAGCAGCCTCAAGAGCTGATTTGACAAGAAGATCCAGATCTTCATTGTTTGTAGCACTGGAAAATCCAATTTTTCCATTTTTTATGACTCTAAGCCCAATTCCCTGTCCAAAAGAACTTTCCACGGATTTTAATCTGTTGGACTCAAAACTTACCGTTGTATTTTCAAATTCCTCCTGATAGATCTCCACACCTTCGGCTTCTCTTAGTGCCATTTCCATAATTTTTTCCACTATTTACCCCCAACCAATAAGTTTTTTATACGTATATGGGGACCTCCTGTAGATACCGGCAGGGGTGATTGACCATTTTTTCCACATCCTCCAGGACCGGTAAATAAAATTAAGTCATCTCCCACCGCATCTATCTTGGACAGGATTGTAAAAATATTCCCGGTCAAATTAAAGTCTCTTATTTTAGTAGTTAATTTTCCATTTTTTATTTTATAGCCTTCCTCAGGAGCAAAGGTGAACATTTCCAGATTGGTCTGTCCACCTCTGAACCCGCATGCGTATATCCCATCTTTTACTTCAGATATTATCTCCTCTTTACTTTTTTCTCCCGGTGCAATATAGGTGTTGCTCATTCTTACTATAGGAGGATATTCGTAACTTATGGCTCGTGCATTACCTGTTGGATTCTCTCCCATTTTTGCGGCAGTTTCTCTGGAGTGAAGTCTTCCTGCAAGTTTCCCTTTTCTGATAAGATACGTTTTCCTTGAGGGAACCCCTTCGTCATCATAAAGGTAGGATCCTCCTTCTCCCGGGATTGTTGGATCGTCTATTATGTTAAGGATTTCACTACCAAAACGCCTACCTATTCTCATTATTTCAAGTAATTTCTCGTTTTCATAAACAAAATCTGCCTCAGATAGGTGGCCAAACGCCTCATGGGCAAAAACACCACTTAATTTGGGATCAATAACCACGGTGTATTTTCCTCCTGGCAATGGCTCGGCATCAAGCAACTCGGAAGCTCTTTTTGCAGCTCTTTCTGCCTTTTCCTCCTGATTTTCTACGAGTTCGTACCCCCCTACACCGCCAACTCCCTCATGAGCCGACTGTATATTGTCTCCTCTACGAGCTACAGAGGTCATTCCCAGGGCAATGTGGAACCTCTCCTGTTGGATATAAGCTCCTTCAGAGTTGGCAAAATACTTCATTATATGAGAATCTGTATATTTTAGATCCGATGTTTGAACCTCTGGAGCGGAAAGTAAAATCCTGTTATAACGGGAGCAAAGGTAGTATTTTTCCTCAAGTGTAATTTTACGCGGATCCTTCTTAAAAGTTGCAGCCACAGTTTTAACCTGAGGTAAGACAGGGGCAAGTTTAACTGGATCTCCCCTGGGTAAGCTGGCTTTCTTTATAGCTTCGGTGAGGTAAGAGGACAAATTGTCAATTTTGTTAAAGGAAATAAAACTCCATCCTGCTTTTCCCTTGACTCTTACATTTCCACCTTTTTCAATAGATGTCTCTATAGATTCAAGCTCCTTACCGACAAAATGCAGATGAGTGAAGACAACTTCCTCATACCTTATTTCTGCATATTCAGCATGGATTTTTTCAAGGACTGATAAAAAATAGGATCTCATCAGGAAACCTTTTCCATAATCTCATCGGAAATATCAAAGTTAGCATATACATTTTGTACCTCTTCCATCTCCTCCAGGGCATCCATTAATTTCAACATCTGAATAGCTTCCTTTTCCTCCAGAGGGACAGTTGTCTGAGGAACCATGGTTAGCTCAAGAAGGTCTGGTTTTAGATTGTACTCTTTTATTTTTCCCCTTGCCTTGACAAAATTTTCAGGAGGAAAAATTACCTCCACAGTATCACCTTCCTCTCTTACATCTTCTGCACCTATTTCAATTGCCAGATCCATTACTTTTTCCTCATCAATATCTTTTTTATCAAATACCATGGAACCTTTTCTCTCAAAAATCCAGCTAACACATCCAACTTCTCCTATATGCCCTCCATTGGTAGTTAGTATATGTCTTATTTCGGATACAGTTCTTTTTTTATTATCAGTTACAGCCTCGATAAGTAAGGCAACTCCTCCCGGACCATATCCTTCGCAGGTAATCTGTTCGTAGTTAACCCCTGGTAGTTCTCCTGTGCCTCTCTGGATAGCTCTTTTTATGTTTTCCTTGGGCATTCCTGCTTCCTGAGCCTGCTCCACAACCATTCTCAATCCCGGATTTTTCTCTATATCTCCTCCCCCTTGTCTTGCCTCTATAGCTAATTTTCTGGCCAGCTTACTGAACAATTTACCTTTTTGTGCATCCTTTTTGGCCTTCTTATGTTTTATACTACTCCACTTAGAGTGTCCTGACATAAAAAATCACCCCCTTAATTTACTGTATGCTAATTTAGCAAAAAGAGGAGAAGTGTCAATAAAAAAAGGGCAGGATCCTCCTGCCCTTTTTTTAACTATCTATTAGTACTCAGGGGGTGGGTATGGAGGGCCACCTTTCTTTTCTTCCTTTTCCGGAATTTCTGCTACCAGAGCATCAGTGGTTAATATTAAAGATGCTATACTGGTAGCATTCTCAATAGTTGTTCTTACTACCTTGGCAGGATCAATAACTCCACTTTCTACAAGGTCCTCAAATTTACCAGTTTCAGCGTTGAATCCCTCAGACCCTTTTCTCTTTAAAACCTCCTCAACTATCACACCACCTTCCAAACCGGCATTGTCAGCAATCTTGCGTAAAGGCTCTCTTAATGCTTCTTTTATTATCCTGATTCCTATCTTTTCATCCTCGAATTCAGCTTCGGAGATGAGTTTTTCCACGGCGGGGATACACCTTAGGAGAGTTGTCCCTCCTCCAGGGACTATACCTTCTTCTACAGCTGCTCTGGTAGCAGCAACAGCATCTTCAATTCTTGCCTTATTAGTTTTCATTTCAGCCTCAGTTGCAGCTCCCACATTAATTACAGCTACACCACCTGATAACTTGGCTAATCTTTCTTCCAGTTTTTCTCGATCGTAATCTGAGTCAGTTTCTTCCATCTGGAGTTTTATCTGTTTTATTCTATCTTCTATTTTCTTGGGATCTCCCTGACCTTCAATTATAGTGGTATTCTCATTGTCAATACGTACCCTTTTTGCTCTACCCAGCATTGAAATGTCCACATTTTCCAGCTTAAGGCCAAGATCCTCTGACACTACCTGTCCCCCGGTCAGAATGGCTATATCCTCCAGCATGGCTTTTCTGCGATCTCCAAAGCCAGGAGCTTTAACTGCGGCACACTTTAAAGTACCCCTGATTTTATTTACAACCAGAGTTGCAAGAGCTTCTCCCTCTACATCCTCTGCGATTAACAGGAAAGCCTTTCCAGTATTAGCAACCTTCTCTAAGAGAGGCAGAAGGTCCTTCATATTACTTACTTTCTTGTCATGGAGGAGAATGTAAACGTCCTCCAGAACTACCTCCATTTTCTCAGGATTTGTTATGAAGTAAGGAGAGATGTATCCTCGATCAAACTGCATTCCCTCAACCAGTTCCACATTGGTTTCGGCAGTTTTCCCTTCCTCGATGGTTATAACACCATTCTCACCCACCTTCTCCATTGCATCAGCAATGAGCTCACCGATAGTTCTATCATTGGAAGCTGCCACTGTTGCAACCTGAGCAATGGATTTTTTATCCTTAACGGGTTTACTCATCTTCTTTATCTCTTCTACCACAGTCTTAACCGCTTTTTCCATTCCCTTTCTGAGATGAGTGGGATTTACTCCCGCAATTACATTTTTCATCCCCTGATGGATTATATACTGGGTTAATAAAGTAGCAGTTGTAGTTCCATCTCCAGCTACATCTTTGGTTTTCTCAGCAACCTCTTTTACCAGTTGAGCCCCCATGTTCTCGTAGGGATCCTCTAATTCTATTTCCTTTGCTACTGTTACTCCATCATCGGTAACAGTGGGGGATCCAAAACTCTTGGCTAAAGCTACATTTTGACCCTTGGGCCCGAGAGTAATAGTAACTGTATTGGCCAGCTTATCTACTCCTCTTATAAGAGCCTGTTTGGCATCTGCGCCATATGTAATTTGTTTAGCAGCCATAGTTAATCCTCCTGTATTTAAAAATTATTCTTCTAAAACCGCAAGAACGTCATCTTCCCCCAGCACCAGATATTCCTCATTTCCTAACTTAACTTCTGTACCTCCGTACTTGGCAAACAGCACCTTATCGCCTTTTTTTACCCCCTTAAAATCTGGACCAACAGCTATTACTTCTCCTTTCTGGGGTTTTTCTTTGGAGGCCGTTTCGGGAAGATAAATTCCACCTTCTGTCTTCTCTTCCTGCTTTTCGGGTTTCACTACTATTCTCTCACCCAGGGGTTTTATGGTCATTTTCTCCTCCTTTCCTTATGTTTTTATTTTTAAGTTAAATTATCAAAATCAATGTGGATAGTGGATTTTAATTAAAATTATATTTGAAATAAAAGGTAGTGTCAAGACCCCCTATTTCGAGAACTGAAGTTGGGACAGTTTTTCCACAATATTCCTCTAAAAGGCTCCTGGGTATCCCTAAGGA
>JAGGTG010000262.1 GCA_021163905.1 Candidatus Aerophobota bacterium | reverse complement strand
GGTCCAATCTCTCCAGTAGTTTTTTTTCTTTCTTATTTGCTTTCTTTATAGATGTCTCCTCCAGCCAATTTTGATAAAAACCAACACTTTTATCTTCCATTTTCATTCCAATTTCAAGAATTTCCAGCTCATCAGGACCTGCGGTAACTTCCTTCTTCATTTCATCCTTTATTTGGTTAAACACTGTCTTGATTTCCTCCTGGGGAGTCTTATCAAAGTACTTTTCAAAATCAGAAAAATCCAGGTCTGTCAGTATTTCTTTGAGGGTATTTAAATGTCTTTCCTCATCCTTCATAAAAGACAAAAACATCTCCTTGCCAAAGGGATGAGAAACCTTATCTGCTGATTTTTTGTAAAAGTCTATTCCATCCTTTTCCATTTTAATTGCCGCATTGATAATTTGGGAGCTCTCTTGCATCTTATTAACCTCCTTTTTTATCTAAAGTCCCGCACTTTTTATCATTTTTCCAGCATTTCAACGTCCACTGGCTTTGGGGCTTTCACAGATAGAAATGCAGCTGGTTCATCTCCAACGTTTCATTTTAAACCTCCTTGGTTTTTTCTCACCCATTTAAGAAAAAGTCACAAATTCAAAGATAAAAGGTGATAAATGGAATACATCTCCACAGAATTAGTGGCGTTTACCAAAAAATAACTGCGAAGGTAAGCAAAGGGTATAATATATATCAGTATTGATCTTCTACACTGGACAGCTTAAAGGTAAATTTTTATCTTAGCTGTAGCACTTTTATAGTTTCTCTCAAAAAGGCGGGAAGATCAAAGTATTACCTTTCAGCAAGTTGGCGGTCAAGCATAAATAAACCACTGCGGACATCACCTATAAATTTTAATTTCCGCAAAATCTCGCTGCTGGAGTCCTCCTCCTTTTATCTATTTTTTACCTTCTTAACTTTTCCACAGTCCATGGATACTGCAGTACTCACGAGCGGTTATTTCTTCCGCTTTTATTGGAAACTCTGCCTCAGGTGGATTCCCAGGTGAGAGAAACTCGCGGTAAACCATGCCATCTGCCTTAACCTCAATCCACTCAATATAATGCTTTTCTTCCATTGGATGAGGTATGGAACCAACTTTAACTTTAATTCCTCCCCTTATTTTTTCAACTACAGGAAGGTGTTTCTCTTTTCCTTCCTCCTCAGTTTTTTCCTCTATGAGTATCATCGGTTTTCCACAGCAAACAAGCTGTCCTTTTCCCTCATGCAAAACTTGTACAATATTTCCACACACCTCACACCTGTAAACTTCAAGTTTTTTAGTCATTTTTTAGGTCTCACTTTTAATAATTATTTTTTCTCAATATCCTCCAGTAGTGTTTGAAGATCGTCCTCATGTTCTATTTCATCTTGAAGAATTCCCACTACCATATTATAAGTGATTACATCTTTTTCCTTGGTAAAATCAACCAATTTGCTGTATACATCGATAGCACACTGTTCCCCTTTTATATTCTGTTCGAGCGCAGTCTTTACAGATGAATCCTCCGGAGCATCATAACCGCAGTTTGTCAGCTTATACCAATCCTCTGGTTTAAGGATTGGTTTTCCATCAAGCTGCAAAATTCTATCCACAATCATTCCAGCATGTTTTAACTCATCGTTTGCATGCTCCTCAAGCTCAGCAACTACAGCCTGTCTCATAGCTCCCTTAACAACCCTTGCCCCTATCCAGTACTGGTAGTAGGCAAGCCACTCATCCGCAAGTGCTTTATTTAACCGATCTATAAGCTCATCCAGATTCACACCAACAATTTCCTTCCCTTTCTGTCCCATTTTTATACCTCCTTATAGTTTTTTATGGCAGAACCACCAGTCAAAACACTCGTATTTTTTTACTATTTCCCTGGCAGTTTTTTCATCTGATGGGGGAGGGATTATAACCTCATCTTTAATGAGTTCATTATTTGGCCAATTGGCCGGGATTGCTACCTGATTTTTATCCGAAATTTGAAAACCTCTAACCATTCTTAAAATCTCATCCATATTTCTCCCAAGTTCCTGTGGATAGTAAAGAATAGCCCTTATTGTCTTTTGGGGATCAACTACAAATACCGCTCTCACCGTGTTTGTCCCTTTACCTGGATGAATCAATCCCAGGAGACTGGCAACTTTACCAGTATCATCGGCAATTATGGGAAATTTAATCTCAACTTTCAGGTTATCCCTAATCCACTCCACCCACTTAATGTGCGAGAATACCTGATCAATGCTAAGTCCAATTAACTCACAACCCAGCTTTTTAAACTCATCGTATCTTTTTTGGAATGCTACAAACTCAGTTGTGCAAACAGGTGTAAAGTCTGCTGGATGAGAGAAGAAAACAAACCATTTACCAGAATAGTAATCAGGTAGTTTCAGCTTACCGTGCGTTGTTTGGACATCGATTTGAGGAAATTTTTCCCCGATAAGTGGCATCTTTGATTGCATTATTACCCTCCTCTATTTATATTCTGTACTTCTTGAGTAATTTATCAATGGCTGCAATATCCTCCTTTGGAAGTACCCAATCTCCGGCAACAGCGGTTTCCTCAATTTGATGGGGATGTCTTGCTCCTACAATGGCAGCGGTTACCTCAGGACGTCTTAGAACCCAGGCTATTGCAAGTTGCGCCACAGTTTTGCCCCTTTTTTGAGCAATAGAGCGAAGTTTTTCAACTAATTCAAGATTAACGCTGAGTTTTGGCTCTTGAAAAAGTGGATCATTCCTTCGGTGATCATTTAAAGGTAAATTCTCAACACGTTCCCTGGTGAATTTTCCAGTTAAAAGTCCCTTTTGCATAGGGCTGTACACAATTACCCCAATGTTATTTTTTGAGCAGTATTCAAGTAACTCATTCTCAACATCACGTACGAGAATGCTATAAGGGGGTTGAAGAGATGCTACAGGATGAATAGGCTGGATGCGCTTTAGCTGTTCCACACTGAAATTACATACCCCGGCATAGCGGATTTTACCTTCCCTTATCAGGTCTGCTATTGTTCCCCAGCCTTCCTCTATATCCTCATCTGGGTCTGGCCAGTGAATTTGATATAAGTCAATAACATCTATTTTGAGCCTTTTAAGACTTGCCTCTACTTCGGAACGAATGCCATCTTTTTTAAGATAACCGTATATATTTCCATCTTTATCCCATACTCTACCACACTTGGTAGCAATAATAGGTTTATGAGTTAATCCTTTAATAGCTTCTCCTACAATTTCCTCAGAATGACCAAGCCCATAGATAGCAGCTGTATCTATCCAGTTAATCCCCAGTTCAAGAGCACGATGAATAGCGGCAATAGATTCTTTATCATCCTGAGGACCCCAGCCGTATTTCCAGTTGCCACCTCCAATTGCCCATGTACCAAGCCCTATACGTGTCAGGTTAAGATCTGTGTATCCTAACTTTTTTGTTTCCATTAGCCTTATCTTCTCATAACTAATTTGTAGATATAATTTTTTTCAATTCAAAAAGCTTCCTTAAATGTTTCTTTTCCTCATCTATCAGTTTATCTATTGTTTTGTGTCCGTATTGGCGAACGAATTTTTTAATTTCGTTATAGAGCAAAATAGAATCTTTTTTAGACTGAATTCCTGTATCAATTGCCTCTATATATCATTATTAACCTTTTGGGCAATTTCTTCTCCCTTTTTCTCCTTTGTAAAAACATATCCTTCTGATAGAGCTTTTAAATAAGCAAAATACTCTCCAGGATACACTTCAGGAGGCTCGCAACTCTCAATACCGCTTAGAATCTTCTCGAATTCCTTTGCATGCTCTTCTTCTTCCTTTGCAAGGTATTGAAATATCTGCTTTGCTTTATCGTTTTTTGATCCTCCTTGCCACATCAGCGTAAAAGCCCCTTCCATTTTTTTCTATTTGAACACCTAACTGCACTACCTCACCGGGAGATAATATATCAGCCATTTTTCTCTCCTTTCAAAATTTGAATTTTTTCAAGTCTGCAATAGTTAAAGTATGCAAAAAATTTAATATATGTCAATATTAATAATTAATAATAGCAGATATTTTTATGTGTTTTTACCATATTAAAAATTTTGATCTTGGTATACTTTTTAAATAGCCAGAGTATTTATCCACTCATGCTCAGGATCATTTCTTAACTTCATTTCTCTTTTCTCACCGGCAAGAACCCAAAGGTAATAAAGAGAATAACCAGGGGCAGCAACTACAGGATGGTACCCGCAGGGTATGACAATTAAATCGTTGTTTTTAACAAGATAAAGCTCATCAAGATTATTTTGAGGAGAGTAAATTCTCTGAATTCCAAAGCCTTGAGGGGGATGAATTTTAAAAAAATAAATCTCCTCAAGCTTATACTCATAAGGTGGGTTATCCTGATCGTGTTTGTGAGGAGGATAACTTGACCAGTTTCCTGGAGGATTGAAGGTTTCACCTACAAGAAGCTTTTCAGCCCGAACATTACTCATAATTATATCATGGATCTCTCTTTTCCAGTTGGATTTTCCCCTCTTGTTGATAGATACATCCTGAGGTCTAATGAGGGTGGGATGAGAGGTCTTTTCTTTCGCGGGAGCAAAGGCAATTGCAATTTCAACAGATGATCTTGCCCTTATTTGGAAAAAAGACATAGGAGGAAAATAAAGAGTCGTTGCAGCTCCTCCAAATACATTTAATCGATCTCCCAGATTTTCCCATTTCATACTATCTGTATATACATCACAGCTTCCTGAGAGTATAACAACTGCAGCTTCCCTTTCCTCCAGACTTATCCTCCCCGATTCCTCCTTTTCCCTTAGTCTCAAAAGGGAAAAATCTATAAATTTAGTTAACCCTTTTTCTCGCGTAATTAGTGGAATATAACCATCTTTCCCCTCTGTTGATATTTTCAGATTCAACTTTTTATCTCCTTTTATCCTCTAAAAATTACTTAAAAGGATCTTCTCTTTCATCTGGATATAATGGATATAAATTTGAATATTATTCTTATTTTTGAAGAAAAATCTATGAAAAAACCTGAACTGATTCTTTTTTATACTCTTGCACCGTGTAATAGATAGTGGCGATACTTTCATCAGGTGTATCAGATCCCATATTAATACAGCAAAATCCAACTTTGTGTGGATCGCCAGCTTCTTTAAGCATTCTTACCACATCTTTTTTTATCTCCTCTTGTGTTGCCGTGCGAAGTTTAACAGGGTCATACCTGAGATTAAAAAAGGCATGGGGCAGTTTTTTACGGCAGATAGATATATCAGATCCCCATCCTACATCAAAAAAGCACACATCAGGCACCTTAGCGTATCCATCTGCATGAAGATGCAGGTTAGGACCATCATGATGAATTCCATAAGGTTGCAGCGCCTTTGAGAGTTTAACATCGCATTCTAAAAGAAATTTTTCATACATCTCAGGTGATATCATTGCCACAGTACAGTTGGAGTGTAAATTTATTTTGGGATCCACGTATTTTACAGCCCGATTTACCGAAATTGATGATGTTCCTGTTTCCCCGCGTATATAGTTAACAAAATCTATAATTGTTTGAGTTATGGACTCAAAGATCCTTCTTGCTCTATTTGGATTTTGTATCATATCAATAAAAATTGCCTGACCACGAATATCCAAAGCTACGTTTAAAACTCCCTGCCAGTTTATATCTCCTACTACATATCCAAACTGGCTCTTTAGCTTATCAATTAGCCTTCTTACCTTTCTGAAAGCATGATTTTCTTTTAATTTAACAGGCTCAATTCTATCTGCCTGTTTATCAGACATCATTTTAGGTATAACCTCAGGTGATGCTCCTTTATAGTATTTAATCTCACAGCCAAACATCTCTGATATTATGTATCCTGCCGCAAGGTAAGTTGGTCCAATACATGGTCTTGGTTTGGGGTCTTTCTCACCCATACCTATATTGCCAAAACGCTCAAAGAGGATCTTACGCATCTTCCTGTCAGCTTCTATTCGAACATCAGGATCGTAGAAGAAATCTTTTTCAAAAGTTAATCCATAATTTTGATACCACCAATCAGGATGAAATACAAATGTAACCGGTAAAAAAGTTTTAGATTTAATCATTTTCTTTTTTAATTTATAAAGCTCCAACTTCTTCAAACATAGCAAGAGCATTCTTCAAGGGTATATCATTATGTATCTCACTGGATGATCCTACAAAATAGCCGTACTTTGCCTTTTTTATATTTTCTCTCACAACTTTTCTTATCTCCTCAGGAGAGCCTTTTGGTAAAAGATCGCCACAGTCTATTCCTCCAATTAAAACTAACCCCGGGTATTTTTTTCTTAATTCTCCTACGTCCATTCCCGCTGCACTCTCAATAGGATTGAGAGCGTCTATTTCGCAATCCATTAAATCATCCATGATTTCCCACAGGTTTCCGTCAGAGTGAAAAACTACCTTTATTCTTCTTTCATGATAAGCCTCTACTATTTTTTTAAGCCTCGGGAAAAACTCTTTCTTTAAAAACCTGGGAGGAAAAATGGGACCTGTCTTGAAGGCAATATCTTCTGGTAAAAAAACAGCTTCTGGATGAAAATCCTCAGGAAGGTGGGAAACTTTATCAAGATTTTGCTGAAAGAGAACTTCAATATACTCAGAAAGAAGATGAGGCTCATCGAGCATAAAGTAGGAGAATTTATCTATTCCTCCCAGCATCTCATAAGCCTGACCAAGACCAACTTCAGAAATACAGGCAAAAAGAACAGTATCTTTTAGCTCCTTTTGTTTTTGATTAAAATCATCTAAAATAGCTTTTAAATTTTTTTCACCTTCCTCGTTCCAGCCTTTATAACTTTTAATGACTCTTTTAACAAAATCAACAAGGCGATTCCTGCTGTACTCTCTTTTATCCACATACCACCAGGTCCATCTTTTCTGGTAAATACGGTACCCTTCCCTATCAGCTACTGAGTCTGGCATCAGGGCAGAGTAGGCAAAAGGCATGGTTTTTTTTACAATTACTTTTTCCTCTTGGGGGAAGCGCATAAATTGCTTAACAGCATCAAAAACCTTAGCCATAGCTTTTATACAAAGCTCTCTTCCCCTCTCTACGGTTAGCTTTTCTCCAGTGAGATACTCAATAACAGCATCGTTTCTTAAATTATCATATAAGGGAGGACGATCTGTTTCTTCACAATTTAAGGTTTTTCTTACCCTTTCTCTTCTGGTCATTTCTTACAGGGCCTCTATGGGGTATTTTCTAACCTTTTTTGCCGTTTCAAATGCAGCAACTATTTTCTCTGGAGGTATATCTGCCTGGATATTGTGAATTGGACAGAAAACATAACCTCCTCCGGGAGCAAAAATCTTTATCCGCTCCTTTACCTGTTTTTTAATATCTTCCAGACTTCCAAAGGGAAGAGTGGTTTGCGTATCAATTCCTCCCCCCCAAAAGGTTATGTATTTTCCAAACTCTCTCTTTAGTTTTTCAGGATCCATCCCTTTAGCAGAGGTTTGGACAGGATTTATTATATCCACTCCTATTTCTATTAAATCGGGGATAATTTCCTTTATTGCTCCATCAGAGTGTAAAAACTGT
>JAGGTG010000104.1 GCA_021163905.1 Candidatus Aerophobota bacterium | reverse complement strand
TTATGAAAAGTGTCCCAATTTCAGTTCAGAGTTATATTGACATTTTAAAAAATTGTATTATAATAAAGTTGCAGGGATATATATTTTCATATTGAAAATTTTTAAAAGGAGAGGGGGTATTATGGAAGAAGAGATCAAGCAACAGGCAGCTATTCTGGATAAATTAATTCCAGATTTAGCTAAAGTCTTCGGGATGGAGGGGCTTGAGGAAGTTCTCGATATAGATATCAACTTTGTTCAAGTTCAGGTGCTCCGGCAGATTTATACCTTGAAAGAGCCTATGATGAGTGAATTGGGGAGAGAAACAGATATACAGCTTAGTACCCTTACCCGTATCGTAGACAAGTTAGTTCAAAAGGGATTTGTAGTTCGAAAAGCCGATCTTTCAGACAGAAGGGTGGTTAGAGTAAGTGTAACCTCTCAGGGAGGCGATATAGTTAGAAAATTTGAAGAGGCAAGGAGAAAAAAAATAATCTCAATTTTAGAAAAGTTAACCTCCAATGAGAGAAAAAAGATTTTACAGGTACTTCAAGTCCTGCATCAAAGAATCTCCAATGAGGCAAGAGATGAAGGTTAAATATTTATTTTTGATAGTTGTATTCCCTCTCTTTTTTCTTTCCTCCTGTTCTCAGGCGATCACCTTAAATGAAGCAATAAATATAGCTCTAAAGAATAATTCCCGGATTCTTTTGGCTAAAGAGAAAGTGAAAGAAGCTGAACAGAAAGTAAAGGAAGCAGCTGCAGGATACCGTCCTTCTTTTAACCTTAATGGAACTTATACCCATCTTGGTAAGGTCCCCTCTATTTCTATCCCTCATGTGGGAGAGTTTCCTATGGGTGAGCAGGATACAACATCTCTCACTTTTTCTTTGACTCAACCTCTTTATACAAGTGGGAAATTAACTCTTGCCAGTAAACAGGCCAGATTAAACTATCACAGGGCAAAACAGGATTTAAAGAATACCCAGGATAACCTTATTTTTCAGGTAAAACAAAGTTTTTATTCTGTTCTTTTAGCCAAGGAAAACCTGAAAATAAGAGAGCAGGCCCTACATCAGGCAAAACTTCATTTAAAGGTGGTGGAATCTTTTTATCAGTCAGGAAGAGCCTCTCGTTTTGACCTTTTAAGGGCAAAAGTGCAAGTTGCTAATCTCAAACCAGATTTAATCCAGGCAATAAATAACTTAAATTTAGCCAGAGAAAGACTGGCAAATCTTTTATCTTTACCTTCCTCTTCTTTAAAAATAGAAGGAGAGTTAAAGTTTCAACCTGCAAGTTTAACCCTGAGTGAGGCTATTAAGACAGCATTTAGCTCCAGAGCTGATTTAATGAGTTTAATTATCAGTAAAGATATAGCTAAACTTGCTGTCCATATGGCCCGGGTAAAAAATCAGCCAACTTTGTCTTTTGTTGGAAATTATGAGTATAAAATCTCTGCAGAGAAGGATGAATGGGAGAAAAACTGGAATATCAACCTCGTTTTATCTTTCCCTTTTTTTGATTCGGGTAAAACTAAGGCTTTTCTGGAACAAAAGATATCTCAGTTAAGGCAGATAGAACTGGCAGTTAAGCAATTAAAGGATGCAATTCAATTAGAGGTGAAAAAGGCTTTCTGGGACCTCCAGGCGGCAAAGGAGGTTCTTTCTGCTCAGAAGCAAAATATTAATCAGGCACAGGAGGCCCTATCTATTGCTGAAGGAAGATATAAAAGTGGTACTATTACCCAGGTAGAGGTGTTTGATGCTAATCTTGCCCTGACTACGGCAAGATTAAACTACACCAGAGCTTTATACGATTATAACCTGGCCAGAGCATCTCTGGTTAAAGCAATAGGCAAGGAAATTAAATAAAGAGGAGGATGATATGCATAAGAAATTAGCTTTTTTAGTTGTGACAGGTTTAATCCTTGCAGGTGGAGCAGGTACCTTTTCCCAGGCCCAGGAGACAGTAGCTTCAACTACTGCAGTAACCTCAGGTAAAACTCCTCAGCAGATATCTCTTACCGCTGATATAGCCCCCTGGAAACAGGTACAGGTAGTGCCTAAGGTAAGTGGAACCCTGGAGGAGGTTTTTGTGGAGTTGGGAGATAAAGTAAAAAAGGGACAGGTTATAGCGAGAATAGACTCGAAAGATATTGCTCTTCAGGTAAAACAGGCCCAGGCAGCTTTAATTTCTGCCAGGGTTGGTTATGAAAAGGCAAAGTCTTTAGCTAAAATCCAGGCGGAGTGTAATTTTAAAAATGCCCGGGCAGCCTTTCAATCTGCTCAAGCTCAGCTTGATTTGACAAAAGCAACTGCCAGAACAGATTTTTTCACAGGGCTTACCCAGGCAACTGTAGCTTTTAAAATAGCTCAGGCTAATCTGACAAAAATCAGGAAAGGGGCAAGACCGGAAGAAATTGAGCGAGCACAGGCAGCTTACCAGCAGGCAGTTGCCAATTTTCATAATGCGCAAAAGGATCTGCAAAGAGCAGAGGATGATTATAATAGAGGGGCAATTCCCGAGCAGGCACTGGATAAGGCAAAATTAGGTTTTGAGATTGCTCAGGCTCAGCTCACCTCAGCAAGGGCAAATCTTGAACTTATTAAAAAGGGAGCAAGAAAAGAGGATATTCAGATAGCCGAAGCTAATCTGGAGCAGGCAAAGGCAACTCTGGACAAACTGGAAAAACTAAAAGAGGCTAAAAGCTGGGAAGTTAAAATACAGGGAGTTCAAACCCAGTGGGAAAATGCAAGATCCGCCTATCAGCTTGCCAGAACTTCCTGGGAAGATAAATTGTGGGAAAAGGATCTTGAACTTGCCAGAGCCCAGGTTCAAAATGCAGAGGCAGCACTTGCACTTGCCAGATCTCGTCTTGAAGATTGCACCATAAAGGCTCCTATATCTGGAATTATAAGTGGACGTTTTGTCGACGAGGGATCTGTCGTTGGACCAGGAGCACCTCTGGTATCAATTGTAGATATAAGTTCAGTTAAGATTGTTTTGCATATAAGCCAGGAAGATCTGGATAAGATTCCACTGATCAGGAAAATAGCTGTTCAAATCGAAAATTATCTCAATAAGGTATTTGTCCCGCAGGATATTAACATAAGTCCTACCATGGATCCTCGTAGTAGAAAGATAAAAGTTGAGATCAGGATTCCCAATCCAGATCTTAAAATTAAACCAGGGATGTTTGCTCGAGTTAAACTTATCCTGGAGGAGGAAAAGTAAGGTATGAGTCTTCCTGGCCTCTCGGTTAAAAGACCAATTACGTTTTTTATGCTTTTTATAGCCTTTGTAGCAATAGGGATTGTGGCTTTTATTGGATTGAAAATAGACCTTCTCCCCAGGATGGAACTTCCAATGGTAGCAGTGATTACTCGTTATGAAGGGGCATCACCGGAGGACATAGAAACTTTAATTACAAAGCCTATAGAGGAAGAGGTAGCTACAGTAGAGAATCTGGATACCCTGACATCTCAATCGATGGAAGGTCTCTCCCTGGTTATGGCCAAGTTTGCCTGGGGAACAAATATGGATGTTGCTGAGAGACATGTAAGGGAAAAGGTAGACCTTGCCAAATCAAGGCTCCCTGATGAAGCAGAAAAACCTTTAATTTTTAAATTTGATCCCACTCTGATGCCAATTATGGGGATAGGTGTTTCCGGAGAAAAAAGTCTGGCGGGTTTGAGAAAAATAGCCGAGGATGATATAGAACCCCGTCTGGAAAGAATTGAAGGAGTAGCTGCTGCTGATACCATGGGAGGGGAGGAGAGAGAAATTCAGGTTCAGGTTGACAGGGAGAGATTAGCCTCAAGGGGAATTACTCTGGGACAATTAATGGAGGCAATAAGAAGGGAAAACGTGGTGGTCCCTGCGGGAACTATAGAGGAGGGAAAAACTGAATACACTTTAAGAACCCTGGGAGAGTACTCCAGTATAGACCAGATTGCTAATACAGTGATTACCTATAGAAATGGTACCCCCATTTATGTAAGGGATGTAGCAGATGTTGTGGATGGGACTAAAGAACAACACCAGATAACCCGGGTAAATGGTAAACCAGCTGTAGTAATTAATATCCGAAGAGCCTCCGGAGCAAATACAGTAGAGGTGACGGATCGCATCTTGTCCAGGCTTAAGGATATCGAAAAGTCGGTAAAGGGAATAAAGCTCTCCATTATCTTCCAGGAGGCTAAGTCTATTAAAGAATCTATGGCTAATCTGTATAATACCATCATCCTGGCTGTAGTTCTATGCGGGATAGTACTTTTCTTTTTTCTGCGGAGTTTTAAAAGCAGCTTGGTTGTTTTGATTTCCATACCTACCTCTATTGTTACTACCTTTGCTATGATGAGATTATTTAATGTAACAATGAATATTGTTTCTATGGGTGGTCTTGCACTTGGTGTGGGTCTTTTTGTAGATAACTCCATTGTAGTTCTGGAGAGCATATTTCGTCATCGAGAAAGAGGAGAACCGGCTGACCAGGGTGCTGTTATTGGCTCATCGGAGGTAGCTACTGCTATTACTGCCTCAACTCTTACAACTATTTGTGTATTTTTCCCCATACTTTTTGTTCCAGGAATAGCAGGCCAGCTTTTCAGAGACATGGTTTTAACTGTTGTTTTTTCTCTGTCAATATCTCTTTTTGTAGCTTTAAGTCTGGTTCCACTTATCTCATCCAGAATGAAACATCTTGGTGAGTTCCAGAATAAAGGTTTTGCCGCTTCCATTGGCAATTTTATTGAGAAGATCATCCATATTTACGGAAGATTACTAAACTGGTTTTTAAATCATCGAAAATTTGTTCTGATAGCAGTGGGGGGACTTTTTATTGTGAGTATGGTTGTTCTTTTAAAATTTGTAGGTATGTCTTTTCTCCCGGAGATGGACACAGGATCGATTTATTTAACCATAAAAAGAGAGGTAGGAACAAGATTAAGCGAAACCGATAAAACGTTCCGTAAAGCCGAGCAAATAATAAGAGAAAATGTTCCTGAGGTAAAGATGATTTATACGAATGTGGGATCCGGGGGAGGTTTTGCTGCTTTTATGGGTGAGGGATCTCATGCGGGCAGTATTAGATTGGAGCTTGTAGATAGAAGTAAACGTAAAAGATCCACCATGCAAATTGAAAATCAGCTTCGCAGAATACTTACCAGATCTTTACCAGAGGCTAAGGTGAGATTTACCTCTCCCATGAGTGTTGGAGGATTAGACCCAACAGGTGCTGATATTGAGATATATGGATATAATTTAGCCGAACTCCAGAAAGTATCCCATCAGGTAGAGGAAGAGATAAAGAAGGTGCCGGGAACCATGGATGTGAGTAACAGTTTAGGAGAGGAAGGTCATCCTCAGTTAAATTTGCATTATAAAAGGGACAAATTATACGATCTTGGTCTTTCCACTTCCTATGTTTCACAACTAATAAAAACAGCTATTCAGGGCTCTTTTGCTTCCCGATATAAAGAAAAGGGAAGAGAATACGATATTACTGTGAGGTTAAAGAAGAAGGATAGATCTAAAATTGAAGATATAGAAAAATTAAATATCCTTACTCCTAAGGGAGTAAATATTAAACTTCAGGATATAGTAGATATAGATTATACACGGGCTCCATTAGCTATTTATAGAAAGAATCAGCATCGAATGGCTGATATATCCTTTCGGGCGGTAGGAAGGCCTTTAGGAGATGTAGTTTCAGATGTTGAAAATCGAATCTCCAGGATTAATTTTCCTCCTGATTTTTATTGGGCAACAGGAGGTAGTGGAGAGGATATGCGAAAATCTATGAAGTGGATGGGTTATGCTTTAATAGTGGCGATGTTTCTGATTTATATGGTTATGGCTTCTGAATTTGAATCTTTAAGAGATCCCTTTATTGTGTTTCTTACAATTCCTCTATCTTTGATAGGAGTAGCATGGATACTTTTTATAACCGGTACCACTTTAAGTGTTATCTCTATGATTGGGGTAATAATGCTTGTTGGAATAGTGGTTAATAATTCTATTGTTCTTATTGATTATACTAACCTTTTACGCCAAAGGGGAAAAAAGATCTTTGAGGCAGCAAGAGAGGCCGGGAAAGTTAGATTTCGCCCAGTTTTGATGACTGCTTCAACTACTATTTTAGCTATGATACCTCTTGCCCTTGAGATAGGACCTGGATCAGAAAACTGGGCTCCTATGGCTCGCTCGGTTATTGGAGGTCTTCTTGCTGGAACATTTGTTACCCTGCTTATAATTCCAGTGATTTATACCCTTTTTGAGGAAAGAAAGGAAAAGAAAAAAGCCAGGCTGGATAAAGTTTAAATTTAAAAGGTGGTAAGATGGTTCTTTTTTTAATTGTTTATGAGGAAGTACTGGATGGAGAGGTGATGTCTCTCTTGGACAGGACTAATTTAGACAGGTATATTAAATGGGATAAAGTTAAGGGTAAATGGAGAGAAAAACATATGGATAATCATGTATGGCCCGGAAAATATCACGTTATCTTAACTATGTTAGAGAAAAGTGAAGTTGAGATGTTTAAAAAAGAGATAAAAAAACTCCAGCAAAAATTTTCTGCTGATGAGATATGGGGATGGCTATTTTCCCTTGAGGAGATAGTGTAGTGTAAAAGTTGTTAACAGGTTAAGTGGAAAGCAGCAACTACTTTGGTGGATTTATAAAGCTTATTATAGGTAAGGCAGGCCTTTTCAGTTGGTTCTACTATCAGTTTTATTCCCTGAGAGCTAATCCAGTCTCTGGTTGATGTGGGAACTTTCATTAAGCCAGGATTTCCTGTTCCCACCACCAGAGTATCTGGTTTTATTTTAATTACATCCTTCAAGTCCTCAGGAACCAATAAATGACCTTCCTTTCTCCACCATTTATCATCCACTTTGCCATCGGGGTAGATAATTACATCAGAGGTATAAATTTTACCATTGATTTTTATCTGTCCAAACTTATAGTATTCAATCATTGATAAACACCACTATATCTTCTCAAAAATATTCTGTGGGCCAGAGTATCCTCTCTGGCCCTTTGTTTTTTATTTTTTACCCCACAGCTTCTCTTAAGGCTCTACCAGGACGGAATTTAGGAACATCCTTTGCGGGAATATCTATTCTGTCTCCGGTTTGAGGGTTTACACCCTGGCGTGCTTTTCTTCTTTGAACCAGGAAAGTACCGAACCCTACCAGAGTCACTTTATCTCCCTTAGCAAGAGCATCTGTAATAGCCGAGGTCATAGCGTCAATAACGTTGTTCACCTCTTTTTTTGTTAATCCAACCTCATTAGCTACTTCACTTACTAACTCAGCCTTATTCATATGTTTTCACCTCCTTTTCCCCTTCTTTTTTAAAGAATTAATAAAATACACTCTAATAAAGGATTTTGGAACTTATCTTTTTCAATTAGTGAATATACCACAACTTTAGAAATTAGTCAAGAGAGATTAAGACCAGATGTGCAAGTTGACATTTTTAAGATGTTTTATATTATAACCAGAACTAATTTTGCAGTTGATTTGCTATAGACAAAGTGTAATAGGTAAGTTTTCCTAAAAGCAAAAGGGAAGAGGGCTCCTGGGTATCCCTAAGGAAACCCTCTTTTTGGCGAGCAGATGAGCTTGC
>JAGGTG010000075.1 GCA_021163905.1 Candidatus Aerophobota bacterium | reverse complement strand
CGCATTTACGCATCAACACATTGAACGTAGAACCTCGAACATACCTTGTAAATTGGGAGGGATTTGATAAAATAAGGAAAAATTTGAAGGAGGCAAGCTAATGCAACAGGTGATTGTATACAAGTTAGATTGGTATATAAAAATAGTCCTTACAGTTATAGCTATAGCTCTTGTGGTAATGATACTTAAACCCCTTTTTACCTCCGAGAGGGCCAGTGCTTCCGGGGATATTCAGGCAAAGACAATTAATGTAAATTTAAATATAGATAAGGTAGGAGGACAGAAAGTCCTTCGCTGGTGGGAGGCAGAACGTGTAGAAAAAGGTATTCCTCTTTATATCGAGGGGAAAGTAACCACCGAAAAACCAGAGTAAAAAAGTCGGGGAGTTAAATTAAAATGAGAATTGCCTGGATATCAAGCTGGCCCCCCTCTGCCTGCGGAATAGCAACTTACTCCAGGGAACTGGTGGAGGAGATTCGGAAATTAGGGCACGAGGTTATAGTTGTTTGCCACACAGATGGAGGAGAAAGGGGAGAAAAAGACGTGTATCCTGTTATTCAACTCAATGATCCTGGCTGGTGTGATACTCTTTACAGGACCGTAATAAAAATTAATCCGGATCTTGTTCACATCCAGCATGAATATGGACTTTACAGGAGAGAAAATGATTATGCTATTGGTCTTATCTCCCCTGTTTATCGCTGGAATGTGGAAAAAAGATTCCCCCTTGTTATTACCTACCATTCTGTTTATTCCAGGTTAGATAGACAAAGAGCTTTATATATGAGCCTCACACTGAGGATAATTCAAGCCGGGATAGTTCATGAGGAATACCAGAAGATCAACCTGCCATATAATTTAGGATGGGTTCCTGAAAATGTCCGGGTTATTCCCCATGGGGCTAAAATCCTTGATTCCTATTCAAAAGAAGAAGCTAAAGAAAAATTGGGCCTTGATGGAAAAAAAGTAGTGGGGATGATAGGCTGGTTTGCTCCTACCAAAGGTTACCACAGAGTTATAGATCTATGGGAGGAGGTAGTTAAAAATTTATCATCAGATGCGGTCCTTGTTCTTGCAGGGGAGACTCGACCAAAAAGTGATTATGGAGAAGAGTACAAGAGAAAACTCCTTAATTTAATATCTACCAGCGGGGGAAAGGAAAAGATAAAATTAATTTTAAAAGTATTTGATTTTGATGAGTACAATTTGATTCTTTCCTCTTTTGATGTAGTGATTCTTCCCTATACCTTTGCCTCTCAAAGTGGATGTCTGGCACATGCTCTTTCTCTCGGTATTCCCGTTATTGCCTCTGGTATAGAAGGATTAAAAGAGGAGATGGAGAAAAGTAAAGCAGGGATTATTGTTTCTCCAGAGGATAATACAGAGTTAAAAAGGGCTATAATAACGATGCTGGAGGATAATAATTTGAGGAATGAATACTCAAGAAGAGCAAAAGAATATGTTAGGTGTAAAATAAGCTGGCAAAAGATAGCCGGGGAGCATATTAAGTTATACCGGCAATTACTTGAAAATTTTTAATATTCTTTTATTTTTCAATGGAGATTAGATAATGCAGAAAGAAAAAGGGATAACCTATGCAAGAGCTGGGGTAGATAGTGATAAAGAGCAAATCGCTTTAAGAAATGTTCTTCAGTGGACAAAAAAAACCTTTAATTTTAGAAAAGAAAAAGGTTCGGTTAAGATTCCAGAGGGATACTTTGCAAATGTTATTGATATTGGAGGTGGTAGGGGAGTTGCTATCTCAACTGATGGAGTGGGGACCAAGATTCTTGTAGCACAGTTAATGGGAAAATACGATACCGTGGGTATTGATTGTGTGGCTATGAATGTAAATGATGTGCTGTGTGTTGGAGCTGAGCCTTTGTCTATGGTAGATTATATAGCAGTTAGCAGACCAGATGCTCAGCTTTTATATCAAATTGGTAAGGGCTTATATGAGGGAGCAAGAATCGCCAGAATAAATATTTCTGGAGGAGAAATTGCACAGGTGAAAGAGATGATTAAAGGGGCGAGGAAGGACTGTGAGTTTGACCTTGTGGGAACAGCTATAGGATTGATTGATCTTGATCGAATAATCACGGGTCAGAATATTGAGGATAAGGATATAGTGGTGGGTTTTGCCAGTAGTGGAATCCATAGTAATGGATTAACTCTGGCAAGGAAAGTTCTTTTTGAAAAGGCAAAATTCAGTGTTGATACCTATATACCTGAACTCGGGAAAATGCTTGGTCATGAATTACTGGAGCCAACTCTTATTTACGTTCGGCCTGTAGTTGAAATGTTAGAAAAAAGAATAAATATAAAAGCTCTAATTCATATAACGGGTGATGGCTTACTTAATCTTATCAGAGTGAGCTCACCTGTAAGTTTTATTTTGGATAATTTACCCTCACCTCAGCCCATCTTCAAGCTGATCCAGAAAACAGGTGATATTTCTGACGAGGAGATGTTTACTGTATTTAATATGGGGATAGGTTTTTGTCTGGTTATTGCCGAGGAAAGTATTGATGATATTCAAGATATAACATCAAGATATAACATCAAGGTATATCGGATAGGCTACATTAGAAAAGACGGGAAAAGAGAGGTTATAATTCCTGGGAAAAAGTTAATAGGAAAGGATGGAAGATTTATCAGATACTGATTGTAGTCTGAAAGGGCATTGCTTTTGTTTTTATTATTGCTAATAGGTAAGTTTTCCTGAAATAAAGTGACGAGTTCCTATGTATTGGTTATTAGTTACTAAGAATTAATAACCAACAGCCAAGGACTGTAAACAAACTAAGGAGAAAAAATTGGATAAAAATGGATATTTATTGGAAGTTGAGGATCTCTGGGTTAAAGTTGAGAGTAAACAAGTGCTAAGAGGAATAAATCTAAGGATTAAAAAGGGGGAGATTCACATTATTTTTGGTCCAAATGGTTCGGGTAAAACTTCTCTTTTAGGTACTATTATGGGACTACCTCAGTACAGGATAATAAAGGGAGAGATAAAATTCAAGGGAGAATCAATAAAAAATATGCCCTCTTTTGAAAGAGCACGCCTTGGAATAGGATTGACATTCCAGCATCCTCCATCTATAAAAGGGGCAAGACTTGAGAATCTTCTTAAGGTAATGGGTATTGAAGAACAGAGAATAAAAAATTTAGCTAAAAGACTCTCCTTGCTTGAACATTTACCAAGAGAGATAAATAGAGGTTTCTCGGGAGGAGAGGTTAAACGATCGGAGGTTTTGCAGGTATATCTGCAGCAGCCAGAACTTGTTTTGCTGGATGAGCCTGAATCAGGGGTTGATCTTGAGAACATTGTCCTTATATCCTCGGTAATCGGGGAACTTCTTGAGAAAAATAAACCTATAATAAAAAGAAAAAAATCGGCAATTGTAATCACACATACCGGCTACATCCTTGATTACCTTCATGCAGATAAAGGTCATGTTATGTTGAATGGTGAAATTGTCTGTTCTGGTGGACCTGAGGATGTGTTTGATAAGATAAAAAAATGCGGGTATGAACAATGTGCCAGTTGTTTAACCTCATCCAAGGAGAAATAATATGAATTCAGAGACCATTCCCGAAGGGGAGAAAAAAAGACTGGAAAAAGTTGGATATGATACATCCGGGAAACTTTCCCGTTCCGCCTCTTTTCTTATGAGTGATAACAGGACACTTCTTTCTGAAAAAAAGGAGAAGAAACTGGAGATTCTCTCAACCGAGCTCGCGGTAGAGAAATATCCCTGGGTAAAGGATCTTATGTTTAAACTTGTAAGTAAGGATAAAGACGATTATACTCGTCTTGCAGCATCATCCCCTCCAAGAGGATTTTTCTTAAGAGTTTTGCCGGGAGCTAAAATAAATATTCCTGTACAGTCCTGTTTTTTCATTAAAACAAAGCGTTTATCCCAGGTTGTCCATAACATAATTGTTGCTGAACCTGAATCAGAAGTTCACATAATAACAGGATGTACTACAGCCTCCTATGTTAAACAGGGATCTCATATAGGTATAACTGAATTTTATGTAAGAGAAAATGCCACTCTCACCTATACCATGTTACATGACTGGGCGCCAGAGGTAGTTGTTTATCCAAGAAGCAGTGCTCTTGTAGAAAAAAACGGGGTTTTTATATCTAATTATATTGCACTTACCAGGGTGAAAGAAATTAACTCTTATCCTGAGGCTCATGTTAAAGATGGAGGAATAGCAAGATTTTATTCAATTATTTACGCTCAGGATGAATCTTTTTTCGATATTGGAGCTGCTACTTTTCTCGAAGAAAAAGGGGCAAGGGGAGAGATTATAAACAGGGTTGTTTCCAGTGGAGGCAGAGTTGTTTCTCGGGGGCATATCCTTGGTGCAGCAAAAGATACAAAAGGACATATGGAATGTAGCGGGCTTTTATTAAATAAAAAGGGAATGATACATGCAATACCTGAGTTAAAAGGGATTTTTCCTGAAACCGAGCTTTCACATGAAGCAGCAGTTGGCAAAATTGCAGATGAGGAGATAAATTACCTCATGACAAGGGGAATAGATAAGGATACAGCAGTATCACTTATTGTGAGAGGATTTCTTGATACAAAGATAAAGGGTCTTCCACCACAGCTGCAGAAGTTAATTGCCGGGATAATTGAGAAATCTTCCCTTGGAGGTAGAATTTAAAGATTAGTTTTTTCCTGAATAACTATCTGCTCCTGTGACTTTCTTGATATCTTTTCCATAAAGGATTTATACTCAGGATATTCAGATGTGGTGATCTTGCTCTTATTTCTTTTTAAAATCCCCTCATAAAAAATAGTTCCTTTAGCGGTTCTGTAGGTCGATTTGAAATAAATATAGGGTAGCTTTAAAGATACATCTTCAGGAATGTATTTAATTTTGAATTTAGCTGGAAGGTGAATTTCTGCCCTGTCAACAGACAAAGAGGTTGTAGAAAAAACAATAGGATACTCTCTTTTCTCCTTTCCTACTACTCCTGCCTCTATTCTAATTCCCGGTATGGTGAAAAGCCACATATCTTTTGCTTTTTTTAAATAATCCGGGGCTGAAAATGTGATATTTAATTTCACAGGGATATTGAGGTTTTCAAGATCGCTAAATTTGTAATTTTTAAGTTTTGCTCCGGGAGCTATTGAATTTATCCAGTTCTCAATTATCTGTTTGCGACGAGCCGGTTTTAAATACTTAAAGGATCGCATCTGCATGTCAACTGCTCCGGAAGTTGAAATTTGAAGGTTAACATCTATACTTGCATCAGGATGAATATCTATTAACATTTCTGTCTTCATCATGTTTTCTTCAGGACTTTTAAGGGGAACTCTTAAAAATTTTGCCTTATCAGGGAAAAACACAAGGGCGAGTTTTTCCTGGTCCTGTCCGGGAATTTCTCCAAAAGAGGCAGTTTCAGCTGTAGGGTCCAGCCATATTAACTTTCCATTAACCTTGGCTACAACAATGGCATGATTGAACTGGGACATCGGAATATCTTCTTCCAGTTTTCCCATGTCTCTTGTTCCTATAAGAGCGTAGTAAGCAGGTATCCCCACCACCTTGTACATAGCCAAAAGTAAGGTAGCCTTATCTTTGCAATCGCCATATTTATTGTTAAAAATCTCTTCAGCCGAGTGAGGCTTAAATCCGGCTATACCAAACTCCAGTCCAACATACCTTATATTTGTGGCTACCCAGTTGTAAATGGCTTTTGCCTTTTCCTCCTGGGTATTTTTGCCTTTAATGATTTTCTCTACTGCTTTTTTAATCTCCTCAGTAGGTTCTGGCTGATGCTGGCTTAAGTTTCTCCACCAGGTAGAAAACTCTTCCCAGCTTTTAAAGGAGGATACCATTATAAAAGGAGATATATCTGCCCAGGGAGGCATATTTGGTTCTGAGATTATCTCGGGAACATTATCTATTCTCCACTCATAAACAAGGAACTCTCCTGATGGAGTTATTTTTGGCTGTTTCCCTTTTAACCTTACATAGTGGATATTAATCTTCCTATTTTTGGGTATTGTTAACCTCAGAATATGGTGAAGACAGGGTTCAAAGTACCGGATGCCAAAGCGAAACTCAAAATCATCCTCATTAAGTAATTTGCTGGTATAAACTGTTGCTCTGTACTCAATTATGCTTCCGTCTACAACTTCAGGCATAGAAATAACTTTAACCTTGGCGTTACTGTAAAGAGGAAAACCAGCCCATCTATCTATATCTCTTATATCTTTTTTACCTACTCTTACTATACTGCCATCTGGTTTAATGGTTCTTGCAAAGTTAACTTTAACTGTTTGATAAGTCGAGTCATAATCGATATTTATCTCTCCATATTTATCTCTTCCTCTCACATTGAGAACCTTGATAAGTCTGTGTATGTTTTCAACCATTGTATTATCTTTCTTTACCAGATACTCATGCTCATTTAAGAGAATTATGGCTCCTGCCTCAGGGTAATCTTTTGCTCCGGGAGATGTTAGAATTAGTTTTTTTATCTCAGGATCCTCAATATCTGCTACAGTTAGGGCTCCTCTTTTCTGTTTGATCTCCTTAATTCTCTCACGGGCTATTTTTGCCATACCTTTTGTTTTGGAAAGGGATATAATTTTTTGATAGCAATTAAGAGCCTCGTCAAAAAGCTGTTTATGTTCATAAACCTGAGCTAAGGAAAATAAAACATCAGTATCTGCAGGGTTTATTTTTTGTGCTCTTTCCAGATTTTCCATAGCCTCTGTTAGCTGGTATGATCCAAAATAAGCAAGACCGAGGAGTTTTAAGACTTCAAAATCCTTTTGCTTTAGCCCGGAAAGAAGAGAAACTACCTTTTCATACTCACCCTTATTTAACCAGATTTTTGCAAGCTCCTTTCGAGCAACAGGTCCAATACTTTCATCTTTAAGGGCTTTTTGGTACTCCTCTATAGCCATATCAAGAGCCTGATCAGCTTTCTGCTGGTAAATTCTGCCAAGTAAAAGATGAGCTTCATTTAACTTTGGGTTACTGACAAGAATTTCTTTTAATGCAGATATAGCCTCATCAAATCTTCCCTGGTTGATATAAGTTTTTACTTCATCAAGGCTTAATGCTACAGCCTGAGAGGAAAAAATAGCCAATAATATTAATATTAGCACTAAACTTTTACATATAAGTTTTACCTTCATTTTTGCCCCTTATTTTTCTAATTTGGTGCAATTTTACCTGATTTTTTACCTATGTCAAAAAAATTTGGGTCTAAGTCAAAACCTGTGGTGAAAATTTCATGGGGAAGGCTCCAACATTATCTTCTTTGCATAAAGCTCTGAATTTCTCATACCAAAGCTTATTCTCTTAAGTAGTTTTACTACTACATTGTGACCTTCTACCTTCCCATTGGAGCTTTTTGAGATAAAGTGATTTAGTATCTCCTCTTTCCATCTTTCAAGGGACCTTTGCCATCTTTTAAGTTCTGGCCATCTTCTTTTATCTCATGAAGGAATTTTCTTCCATGGTCCTGATGTAAAGTTTTTGCCTTTCTCCCACATTCAGGACAGACATACGCTTTTTTCTTCCACTCATATTTCTATGATACTTTCTTTTTCCAGTTCTCCAGTTTCGGGAAAAATTTTAGGATCTCTTAAGGTGAGCTTATCTTATTA
>JAGGTG010000007.1 GCA_021163905.1 Candidatus Aerophobota bacterium | reverse complement strand
GTCAAATAGATTTCTCTTGAACCTGAAAAATCTTACTTGACAAATAATAAAATCTAAAATAAAATTAATCAATGGTACCGTTACAATAATGGTGATTATTTAAATAGCTGTAGTTATTTATAAAAAGTAAAGTAAAAAGTTGATGTTTCATCAAGTGCTGTTTCAAAATTTAGATGTTCATTTAAAAGTTAAAATGCCACTCAAGGCTGCAAAAAAATAAAAAAGGAGGTGATGCTAAATAAAAATAAAGAAAATAACTTTAAGTTTTTTCTCAACAAGAGAAAATGAGAAGGAGGAAGTGAAATGAGAAAAATATTTGTAGGTCTGGTAATAATGGCTTTATTGGTCTCGGGATTATTTCTCACTGCCCTTCCTGTAAGTGGACGCAATGTTACCCTCAATGTTCTCATAACCGATCCTCATACCAGAGTTATTGAAGCCTGGAAACCACAGTATGAGAAGGAAACGGGTGTGAAGATAAATATCATCGAAGTGCCGTACTCCTCTTTGTTTGATAAGATGATGATGGATTTCATCACCCGGACAGGAGCTTATGATCTAATTATCTATCCTGGAGGATGGGCTGGTGATGTAATGGGAGGAGGATGGGTGCTTGGTTTAGACAATTACATAAAAGAGTATGGATATCCTGACTGGGGTGATGTCACCCTGGCTATTCAAAAGGTGGTCAAGTGGGGTGGTAAAATCTACGCCTTTCCTTACGACGGCGATTGCCATATGCTTTACTATCGTAAGGATGCCCTTGAAAATCCCGAATATCAGAAAAAATTTGAAGAAAAGTACGGCTATCGCTACAACGTCCCTCCCAGGACATGGAAAGAAGCAAGAGATATAGCCGAGTTTTTCAACGGATGGGATTGGGACAATGATGGAGAAATTGAGTATGGAATAGATTTTATTGCTAAAAGAAAGACTCAGGCCATGTGGTCTCTTATGGATATTGCTGCTCAATATGCTGTACTGCCAGGTGGACCTGATAAGTATCGAGGGGTATTTTTCTTTGATCCGGAAACAATGGAGCCTCTTGTAAATACTCCTGGTTGGATAGAGGGAATGAAAATGATAAAGGAACTGGCAAAATTTGCTCCTCCTGGACTTCTGAGCTACGGTTATTCTGAGGAAAGAATTGCTTTTGTAAGTGGAAATGCAGCAATGGCCATTGACTGGGGTGATATAGGAATAATGGAACAGTATCCAGAAAAATACGGAAGTAAGGTAAAGGGTCTTTTAGGCTATGCTCCTCTTCCCGGAGCAAATAAAGTATGGGATAGAAAACAGGGAAAGTGGATATACAAATACAATCATGTGAACTTCCTTGATTTTGGTGGATGGATTGTCTCCATTCCTAAGATTTCCAAAGAGTCATTAGAAGCTTATAAATTTGCAACCTGGTTCACCGCACCTCAAAGAAGTATTTATGATGTTTGTGGTCTACATGGATATACCGGGGCTAATCCCTGGAGAAGATCCCACTTTAAAAATATAGATAAATGGGTTGAAGCCGGGTGGTCAAAAGACTCAGTAAAGGCCTATCTTAATGCTATATGGGATATTCTAACTGATCCAGGAGCACTGGTAGATCTACGAATTCCGGGCACTGCAAAGTATTATGACTATCTTGATCTTTACCTTGCCAATGTTTTAGCCGGACAGATGGATCCAGAAGTAGCCTGTAAGAAGATTCATGATTCCTGGGTTGAGATCACCGATACTTATGAAAAAGATAAACAACTTAAGCTGTACAGAGAATCTCTTGGTCTTCCACCTTTGAAATAGGTTGGTAATAATCTGCCACTGGAGGTCTTTTTGGCCTCCAGTGGTCTTATTTTTATTAAATATTCTTAAAGTACTGTAGAGAAAAGTTCTTTTTATGAGCAACAAGCAAAAAAGTAATATATAGATGAGAAGAACAGTTTATTCAGTCAAATTTCTGGGAAAATGGTTTTTTATCCTGCCTGCAATTATCTTCTTTATAGGTATGGTAGTTTTCCCCATGATCTGGTCTCTTTCCCTATCCTTCTATAACTGGAAAGCAGCAACTGGTGGCGCAAAGGTCTTTATAGGACTGAAGAACTTTTACACTATTCTTGCAAAGGATGTAAGATTCTGGGGTGATCTCCGCTTTACCTTGTTTTATGTGGGAATGACTGTTTTAATTGAGCTTTTACTCGGGCTTGGCCTTGCCTCTCTTCTCAATAAAAAAATTCCCTTTAGAAATTTTTTCCGTGTAATTTATCTTCTCCCGATGACCGCTCCCCCCATTGCCGTTGCCTTTCTGTGGAGAATGTTCCTTCAGCCCGATGTTGGAATAATCAATCAACTTTTACATAAAATAAGCCTCCCGGCAATTAAATGGACTACTGATGTTTCAGTGGCACCTTGGGCTCTGGTTATAGTAGATATCTGGGAATGGACTCCTTTTATGTTTCTTGGTTTGCTTGCTGCTCTTCAGTCTCTACCTCAGGAAATTTACGATGCCGCTGCTGTAGATGGAGCATCTCCACTCCAGGCTTTCATATATGTAACCATTCCAATGGTTATGCCAATCATCGTTACTCTTGTCCTGCTCAGGGCTATAGATGCCTTTAAATTATTTGAGCTGGTTTTTGGAATAACAGGGGGTGGACCTGGAGGAAGTACAGAATCATTATCCTATTATATTTACACAAGTGGCCTTTCCTATTTTGATATAGGTTATTCCTGCGCTCTTTCCTGGGTATTTCTTATAATAGTCTTATTTATAGCTATTTTTGTCTTGAGGCTTTTAAGAAAGGAGGTTTAATGACACAGGTTAGTATTAGAAATATCGGGAAAAAGCTTTTTATATGGATCGTACTTATTATTTTTGCCATATGGACTGTTTTTCCCCTTATCTGGGCAGTTGCCACTTCTTTTAAAACCATGACTGAATCATATACACTCTCCCTTATTCCCTACCTTCAATTTAAACCATCCTGGTATGCCTGGAATGAGATATGGGGCAGAATGTTTGGTAGAGTCAGTAAATCTCTTATAAACAGCATAGTGGTTGCCGGGTTAAGTTCTCTTTTTGTACTGGCACTTGGATGTCTTGCAGGCTATGCTCTTTCGCGTTTTGTATTTGAAAAATGGAAGAATAAAGATATAGCTACCTGGATTCTTTCCTTAAGGATGTTCCCTCCTGTGGTAGTCCTCATACCCATCTTCTTAATGATGAGAACCCTTTATCTTCTGGATACCTGGAGAGCTATTATTCTGGTCCATATGCTTTACAACCTGCCTCTTGCCGTATGGTTAATGATGGATTTTTTCAATGAAATCCCCGAGGATATCGAAGAGTCAGCTCTAATAGATGGATGCTCAAGGTTTGGAGCCTTTGTCCGAATCTCCATTCCTCTTTCTTCTTCCGGATTAGTGGCCGTTTATATCTTGAGTTTTATCTTTTCCTGGAGTGAATTCTTATTTGCGGTTTCCCTTTCCTACAACAAGGCTATAACTTTTCCTGCTATGATTGCAGGTGCTCTAAGTGTTAAAGGTCTTGACTTTGCCAGAGTTTCTGCTCTTACTCTTCTTGCTATAACCCCTCCTATGATACTTGCTGTGTTAATGTCAAAATACCTAATCAGGGGGCTGACTTTCGGAGCTGTAAAGGGATAAATCTCAAATCTAAAGATAAATATTCCGGAAATAAAGAGGTTAGCAATGAAAGAACTTATTCTGGCACATGATATAGGAACTACCGGTAATAAAGCGACACTTTATGATCCTGAAGGAGAACTTTTAGCCTCTTCATTTTCTCCTTATCCTACCTATTATCCTGAGGTTAACTGGGCAGAACAAAATCCCGAAGACTGGTGGATAGCCGTTTGCTCATCCACAGTAGAGCTTTTAAAAAGAGCAAAAATCTCATCTGACAAAATTGCCTGTATTAGCTTTAGCGGACAGATGATGGGTTGTCTTCCAGTGGATAAAAAAGGAATTCCATTAAGAAGGGCAATAATCTGGGCTGATCAGAGAGGAGAAAATCAGGCAAGGATTTTCCGGGATAAAATCGAAGAAAAAGAAGTTTACCGGATAACCGGACACAGGATAAGCTCGACTTATTCTGCCTGTAAGATAATGTGGGTCAGGGAAAATGAGCCGGATGTTTTTAAAAATACCTTCAAAATTTTACATGCCAAGGACTACATAATCTTCAAATTAACCGGGAAAATGCTTACCGACTACTCAGATGCATCGGGAATGAACCTTTTTGATCTTAAAAGAAAAACCTGGTCAGAGGCAATTTTAAAGGCTACAAAGATTCCCCAGGAAATTTTGCCAGAACCTCACTCCTCTCTTGAGATCGCAGGTGAGCTTACCCTCCGATCTGCTAAAGAAATGAAGCTTTTGCCTGGAATACCGGTGGTAATAGGGGGAGGAGATGGTCCATGTGCCTCGGTAGGAGCAGGAGTAGTAGATGAGGGTGATTGTTATAACTACCTTGGATCATCTTCCTGGATAGCTATTACCAGCAGAGAACCTGTTTACGATACCAATATGCGAACCTTTACCTTTCATCACGTTGCTCCGGATAAATTCATGCCTGCAGGAACCATGCAAACTGCTGGGGGTTCTTATCAGTGGCTTAAAGAAAACATCTGTAAACTCGAGACTAAAATTGCAAAGGAGGTAGATATTGATCCTTATAAAATTTTAGACCTTAAGGTAAACTCATCCTCTCCTGGATCTAATAATCTTCTTTTCCTGCCTTATCTTATGGGAGAGAGAAGTCCTCACTGGAATCCAAAAGCCCGGGGTGCCTTTATTGGTTTAACAATTACACATAAAAGAGAAGACATTATCCGTTCAGTCCTTGAGGGAGTTGCCTTTAATTTAAAGATTATACTGGATATTCTGAAAAAACAGATTCCATTAGGACACGAAATGAGAGTAATAGGAGGTCTTGCCCGGAGTTTAACCTTTTGCCAGATTCTTTCAGATGTTTATAATAAGAGAATAAGCAGACCTCATCTTGTTGAAGAAGCCACATCCTTAGGGGCAGCTATAACAGGAGGTGTAGCGGTAGGGGTCTTTAAGGATCTTGGCGTTGCAAAGAAACTGGTTAAGCTAAAAGTTACAAATGAGCCTCGTCCAGAATGTAGAGAAAAATACGACAGCCTCTATCGGGTGTTTAAAAAAGCTTATTCGGCTCTTTCGCCTATTTATGAGGAACTTGCAGATATCAGGTAATTTAAATGGCAACTCTCAGGATAAAAGACAAAAGCATAAAAGCTAAGTTGGCAATATTTGATAAAGATGGGACAATTGTTGATTTTTGCTATGCCTGGGAAAAAGTTGCCAGGGCAAGGATCAAAGTAATGATAGAGGAAATAAGAATTTCTTCTTCCCTGGCTAATGAAGTTCTCTCCTCTTTTGGGATAGATCCGGCAACAGGAACTATTGACCCTCGTGGTCCTCTGGTTCAGGCTTCTCAGGAAGATGAGATCATAATTACGGCTTCCGTACTTTATAGAAGTGGATACCACTGGGATGAGGCATATCAAATTGCAAAAAAGGTATTTGAAACAGCCAATAATCTTTATAGGTTAGAGGATCTGACAAAGTCAGTTCCAGGAATATTTGATCTTCTCTCGAGGTTAAAAAGATCGGGGATAAAAATAGCTCTTGCTACTATTGATGATTATAGTAGAACATTAAAAATACTCGAGATAACAAATTTAAAAAAATTTTTTGATTTTATAGTTACAGGAAAAGATGTAAAGAATACCAAACCTGATCCAGAGATGATCTTTAATATCTGTCAAAAATTGAAAATATCTCCCGGGGAGAGTATTATGATTGGAGATTCGATAAACGATATGATTATGGGGAAAAATGCAGGAGTGGCTCTTACAGTTGGGGTTTTAAATGGAGTTAACTCCCCGGAAGTTTTCTCAGGATGGGCTGATGTTGTTGTTAATTCTTTGGCTGAGATTAAAGTAGAAGGAGAAAATTAAGTTGGATATAAATGTACTCATCACCTCCACTTCTTTTGGCAAGGTTGTTAAAGAGCCAGTTGAGATTTTAAAATCAAAAGGGTACAGGCTTATCTGGAATAAATCCGGCAGACCTTTAAAAGAAGATGAGCTGGTAGAAAAGGTGCATGATGTAGATGCCTGGATTGCCGGAGTTGATGAAATCACAGCAAAAGTAATCTCTGCCGCAAATAACTTAAAGATCATATGTCGTTATGGAGTGGGAGTTGATAATGTTGATCTAAGGGAAGCAACAAAAAGAGGAATAATTGTTACAAATACTCCTGATGCTAACTCTGATGCAGTAGCTGATCTGACTATTGGCTTAATTTTAGCTGTTGCAAGATGGATACCCCAAGCAGATAAAGCTGTTAAAGAAGGAAAATGGGACAGGTTTTTCGGGTACTCTGTTTACGATAAAACTCTGGGCATAATAGGGATGGGAAAGATTGGAATAAAAGTGATGCAAAGAGCTCAGGGATTTAAAATGAAGATTATATACTCAGATCCAAGGAAAAATTATGAAGCAGAAAAAATGGGGGCAAGAAAAGTTGATCTTGATGAGCTTTTAAGAGAAGCGGATTTTATAAGTATTCATACCCCTTTAACTTCCAAGACAAAATACTTAATAGGGGAAAGTGAACTTTCCAAAATGAGGTCAACCTCTTTTCTTATAAATACAGCAAGAGGTAAACTGGTGGATGAAATTGCCCTTTACAGGTATTTAAAGGAGAAAAAAATAGCAGGAGCAGCTGTTGATGTTTACTCCAAGGAACCACCTGGTGAATCTCCTCTTCTTTCCCTTGATAATGTTGTTACCACACCTCACATAGGTGGTTATACATATGAGGCTCTTTATAATATGGGGATGATGGTGGTTAAAAATCTTATCGACACCTTGGAAGGAAAAAAGCCAGATTATATGGTAAATCCAGAAGCATACAAATAGATAATTGAATGGAGGCTGTTAATGCAGATAAAAACCTCAGCATCATTGATGTGTGCGGATTTCAGAAACTTACTACAGGATGTGAGAAAACTGGAAAGAGCAGGAATAGACTGGCTCCATTTTGATATTATGGATGACCACTTTGTACCTAATTTAACCATAGGACCTTTAATCGTTGAGTCTTTACGGGGTAAAACAGATCTTCCCTTTGATATTCATCTCCAGATGACCAACCCGGAGCTTTTTATACCTGTTTTTTCCAAGATGGGCTGTGAAATTATAACCTTCCATGTGGAGGCTACTTCTCATCTTTTCAGGATGGTCTCTCTTATAAAAAAAGAAGGTAAAAAGGCTGGCCTTGCCATAAATCCTGCAACACCAGAAAATCACCTGAAGTATATTATCTCTGAAATTGATCTTATAATTGTAATGACAGTTGATCCTGGTTTTGCAGGGCAAAGATTTATTCCTCAGGTGATCCCTAAAATAGAGAAGCTGAGAGATATGGTAGAAAAAAAGAATTTAAAGATAGATATTGCCGTTGATGGTAATATAAAAGAGGAAACTATTAGAAAGACAAAAAAAGCAGGGGCAAATGTTTTTATAGGGGGAACATCTGCCATTTTTAGACCCGATAGAGAACTGGAAGAGGCTGCAAGGGAATTTAAAAGAATCTGTCAGGAGGCCTGATAATCATATTTTCGTCTGTCTCGTCTGTCTGGTGTATTTGGTTACTTTGGTTTGTTTGGTTACTTTGGTTTGTTTGGTCTGTTTTGTTTGAAGTAACGTTGGACGTAGGACCTCGGACGTAGGACGC
>JAGGTG010000156.1 GCA_021163905.1 Candidatus Aerophobota bacterium | reverse complement strand
GCAGCGCAAGCGTTGAGGGGGAAATGCGAAGCATTGCCCCCTCAATTAGCTTGACACGCATTAGAGAAGATGGTAAAGTAAAGTGCAAACCTGAAGAATAAGGTAGTTGGAAAAATCAAAGGTTTAAAAGGGACTTGATTTTACAGGAAAGTATTAGACTTTTCCTTATTTAAGGGGGAGCAGCGCAAGCGTTGAGGGGGAAATGCGAAGCATTGCCCCCTCAATTAGCTTGACATATTTTTCACATCATGGTAAAATGTGGGTGATTGTGGAAGATTATGTCATATAAAGAGATAAAATGTTACAAGAAAGAAGACAGTCCGAAATAATTCAGATACTCCAGCAAAAGGAGGAAATCCGAGTTGCTGAGTTAAGCAAGCTTTTTGGTGTTTCAGAAAATACTATTAGACGAGATCTCAAAGAGCTGGAGAGAAAAGGTCTGGTGAAAAAGGTATATGGAGGGGCAGTAATTAATGAGAAATTCCCCACCCCCGATCTTCCCTATAGAATCAGGGAAAATTCCATGATTAAAGAAAAAAGAGAAATTGGCTTAATAGTATCTAATTTAATACAGAATGGGGAAAGTATAATTTTAGATCTGGGGACTACTACTCTGGAGATTGCAAGAAATCTACACGATAAGGCACATCTTACAGTTATAACCAATAATTTCAGTATTGTTGATGAGTTAAAGGGAAATTCCAATATTCAGGTAATAGTTGCCGGGGGAGAGTACAGGGAAACTGCTAAAGGGTGTGTTGGTTATTATACAGAAGAGTTTTTTTCCAAGATTTATCAGGTTGATAAGACTTTTTTATCCTGTGGAGGTATTACACCAGAGGGAGTTATGAACCCCAATCATTATGAGTTAAAAACCAAGCGAGAGATGATAAGAGCAGGAAGAGAAGTTTATGTGGTTGCAACTTCTGATAAAATTGGGAAAATCTCTTTTGCCTCTCTTTGTTCTCTATCTGAGATTGATGCAATTATTACCGATAAAAATATCCCGGAGGAAAAAATCCAGATCTTTCAGAAATTAGGAGTAAAGATAATAAATGGATAATGAAGGTAAAACACCCTACTCTCTGAACTTCTTACCATTTTAAAAAGTTAAGCGAAAAAGAAATATTTGAAGTTATTCCTGGTGATCTTTTCTTGCAAGAGGTGAGATGGTGATAAAAGTTGGGATAATTGGGGCAGGTTTAATGGGCAGGTTGCATGCAAAATGCTATTCTCAGATGGAAAGTGTTTGTATTGAAAGTATATCCGATATAGATAAAGAAAAAGGGGAGAAGCTTGCAAAGGAATATAGGTGCAAGTTTTACGAGGATCCTGATGTTCTTATCGATGAGAGTAAAACCCAGGTTATTGATATTTGTACTCCCACCCCTTCTCATAGACAATTTACCCTGCATGCAGCAAAGGTAGGTAAAAGCATAATCTGTGAGAAACCTATTGCCAGAACATTAAGGGATGCTGAAAGGATGGTTGAAGAAGTAGAAAAAAGAGGGGTTTTTCTTCTGATAGGCCATGTAGTTAGGTTCTTTCCCCAGTATATTAAAGTTAAGGAACTAATAGAAAAAGGAGAAATAGGACAACCAGCAGTAGTTAGAACCTTTAGAGGAGTATCTCCCCCACCTTCTTTCTGGTACTGGGATGTTGAGAAGAGTGGAGGGATATTGCTGGATCTTTTAATTCATGATTTTGATTTTTTGTGCTGGGTTTTTGGAAAAGTAGATACAGTCTATGCCCAAAATGTATTCTTTAATTTTTCTCAGAGAAAAGGTATTGCCCTGGTAAATTTAAAATTTCAAACCGGTGTTTTAGCTCATGTAGAAGGAAGCTGGGCTCATCCAAAGGATTTTCCCTTTACCACAAAACTGGAAGTCACCGGAGATAAAGGATTAATTCAATTTGATAGCAGTGAATCTATGCCAGTTATGGTATATAAAGATAAGGCAAGGAGAAAAGAGGAAAGGGTTCCTGAAAATTTATTTGCCCGGGATCCTTATTTTGTAGAATTAGAGCATTTCATCTCTTGTATTCAGGAAAAAGAAAAACCTAAAATTACTCCTCAGGATGCTGTTCAGGCTTTAAAGGTATCTCTTGCCTCTCTTGAATCTACAAGAACTGGCAGACCAGTGAAGGAGGGTGAGATAAATTGAAAGTCAAAATAGGAATGGTTAGTTTTGCCCATATGCATGCCTATAGCTACGCTCGGGCTATAGGTAAGATTTCGGAAGTTGATCTTGCAGGGATATATGATGATAATCCTTACAGAGGAACTCAGGCTGCTCGTATGTTTGGAACGACATATTTTGAAGATTATGAGGATTTACTTGACCAAAGACTTGATGGAGTAATTATCTGCTCAGAAAATGCTCTCCATCGAGAGCATGTGAGGATAGCCTCGGAACATAAGGTGCATATTTTATGTGAGAAACCTATTGCCACCAGTTTAGAAGATGCACAATTTATGATAGAGGTCTGTCAGAAAAATAAAGTTAAGCTGCAGACAGCTTTTCCTATGAGATACAGCCCCCCGGTAAGATTTTTAAAGGAGTATCTGGACAGAGGGTCCTTGGGTAAAGTGGTTGCTGCAAGTTGTACCAACCATGGGACAGTTCCCCCTGGATGGTTTCAGAAAAAAGAATTATCCGGGGGAGGAGCAATAATGGATCATACAGTTCACGTAGTGGATCTTCTGCGTTGGATGTTAAAAACAGAAGTTAAAAAGGTATATGCTCATGCATCAACTCTTATTCAACCTCTTGAAGTTGAGGATTGTGCTCTTTTATCCCTGACTTTGGGAAATGGAGTAATTGCGAGTCTTGACTGTAGCTGGTCCAGGCCAAAGAATTTCCCCTTCTGGGGAGATGTAACCATGCGAATATACGGAACCAAAGGTGTTATAGACATGGATGCCTTTAAGCAAGGAATTGCCTCTTATAATGATGAGCGGATAAAATCTATCTGGCACTACTGGGGTCAGGACCCTGATCTGGAGATGATAAAGGATTTTATTAGCTGCATTAAAGAAAATAGACCCGTAAGTATTACCGGTGAGGATGGCAGGAAGGCTTTAGCTGTAGCTCTGAGTGCTTATCGTTCTTTAGAAAAAGGTGATACGGTATACGTTGATTATGGATAAGAGGAGGTAGCTTTGTTCTTACTCGAGGAATTTAAGGATAGGGCAAAAAGGAACCCCAAGGCTATTGTTTTTCCCGAGGGAGAAGATGAGAGGATTTTAAAAGCAGCAGTTAAAGCTGTAAGGGAGGGTATAGCTTTTCCTTATTTGCTGGGAGATAAAGATAAGATTGCTCTGAAGGCTAAGGATCTTAATTTATCGCTGGATGAGGTTAAAATTAAAGACCCCAAGGTGGAATGCAAAAACGAGAAATATATTAACTTCTATCATACACTGCGCAAGGATAGTTTTTTTTCGCCTAAAATGGCTGAGGCTCTTTTACGAAAACCATTAAATTTTGGTGCACTGATGGTAAGATGCGGAGATGCTGCAGGAATGATAGCCGGGGCGGCAAATCCCACATCAAGTGTTTTAAAATCCTCGATGCTGATTATAGGTTTACAAAAGGGAATCAAAATTCCCTCAAGTTTTTTTATTATGGTTACCAAAAAAACTGAAGTGGGAGAAAAAGGAGCTCTTGTTTTCGCTGATGCTGCAGTTAACCCAGATCCAACTTCTGAGGAACTTGTCGATATTGCCTTAACCACCGCTAATAATGTTAAAAAGCTTTTAGGCTGGCAGCCCCGGGTTGCTTTTCTCTCCTTTTCCACCCAAAAAAGTGCCTCCCATCCCTTAGTCGATAAGGTAATTAGAGCAGCAGAGTTAGCCAGGCAACGTGCTCCTTATCTTTTAATTGATGGAGATCTTCAGGCAGATGCAGCCTTAATTCCAGAGGTAGCTAAAAGAAAGGTGAAGGAAAGTAAGGTAGCTGGAAGGGCAAATATTCTTATCTTTCCCAATCTTGATGCTGCCAATATTGCCTACAAACTGGTGCAGTACCTGGCAGATGCGACATCTTACGGCCCAATTCTTCAGGGTTTTAATTTGCCTGTTAACGATCTATCAAGGGGTGCTAAAGTAGAGGATATTCTTGGTCTTACTGCTATAACTGTGGTTCGAGCTCAGGAGGACAAAAACTATGAAAATACTGGTAATTAACTGTGGTAGCTCATCCATAAAGTACAAATTAATTGACATGGAAGAGGAAGAGATTATTGCCCGTGGAATCCTTGAGAGAATTGGAGAGAAAAATTCCTGGCAGATACATTTTTTAATGGGAAGAAAAATTAAAATTGAGGGGAAAATCATAAATCATAAAAAAGGGCTAAAGGATCTTCTTAGTATCATTACCGATAATGATAAAGGTGTTATCAAGGATCTTTCTCAAATATCAGCTGTGGGACACAGGGTAGTTCATGGAGGAGAAAAGTTTTTACAGCCAACTTTAATAGACGATAAAGTGATTGAAACTATACGCAGACTCATCCCTCTTGCTCCTTTACATAATCCACCAAATCTTGCTGGAATTGAGGCAGCTTGCAGTCTTCTTCCCCAGACCCCGCAGGTTGCTGTATTTGATACGACTTTCCATCAATCTCTTCCTCCAAGGGCTTTTTTATACGGGCTTCCCTACAATTATTACGAAAAATACAGGGTGAGAAGATACGGATTTCATGGAACTTCTCACAGGTATGTCTCTCAAAGAGCAGCTTACTTAATGGGTATTCCTTTAAAAAAATTAAAGATGATAACCTGTCATCTTGGTAATGGCTGTAGTATTACAGCTGTTAAAGGGGGAAAATCCATTGATACAAGTATGGGTTTTACCCCTCTGGAAGGTCTTGTAATGGGAACAAGATGTGGTGATCTTGATCCGGCATTAGTTTTATGGCTAATTGGTAAAATTGGTTTATCTACCTATGAGCTTCAGGATATTTTAAATACAAAAAGTGGATTGCTGGGAATTTCAGGAGTTAGTAACGATGTAAGGGATCTGCAAAAGGAAAGTAAAGCCGGGAATTATCTGGCAAGTTTGGCCCTTGATGTTTTTACCTACAGGATAAAAAAGTACATCGGTGCCTATACTGCTGTTTTAGGAGGGCTGGATAGCCTGGTTTTCACAGGAGGGATAGGAGAAAATGAGCCAGAGATCCGAAAAGATATTTGCAGTGGTCTTGGATTTTTAGGAATAGATCTTGATGAGGATAAAAATAAGAAACCTGATAATCACATCATTAGCAAAGATAACTCTAAGGTGAAAATTCTGGTTATTCCTACCGATGAGGAGATTATGATTGCCCGGGAGACTCAAAGGATCATTCAGGAAAAGGAGATTTGTAGATGAAAGTGTGTATATTTGAGGATGAAACTTATGCTAATTTTTACCCCCTGTCTTTAACTCGGCCTGTTTTTGAGCTTAAGTGTGGATATTTTACCCTTAGAGAAAGAATTCAAACTCATCTTGGAACCGATAAAGTATGTTACTTTATGAGGGATTACCTGGCTTCCTGGTTTGAGAGGTATTACGGTCTTCCTGTAAATAAAATGGATAGTTTAATGGGGGATGATGTTCTTTTTGTTAATGGTAGATGGCTTATGCAAAAAGATGAGTTAAAACTGGAAGGTGAGGAAGAAGCAGGTTTTTTTAATGATACCCTTCTTTACCTAAGAGCAAGAAAAAAAACACTGCAGGATATATACTCGGATGACTTAAATTTAAGGGAAATTTTGACAGGATTAGCTGAGAATACAAAGAGCAAAAAGATAAAAGTTACCTTAATTAATTATCTATGGGACCTTATAAACAATAATGCCTCTCAGATGGAAAAAGATTTTATCCTTTTAGGAAGAGTTGGAATAAAGGGAACTTTTCCCTCTGGATCGTTTATTGAGGGAGATTCTGATAAGATATTTATAGCATCCTCTGCAGAAATTGAACCTCTGGTAGTTTTAAGCACCAAATCAGGACCGATTTTCATTGATGAGGGGGCAAAGGTTTTATCTTTAACCAGAATAGAGGGTCCCTGCTATATAGGGAGAAACTCTCAGGCTAAAGGAAATATAAGAGAGGGAACCTATATTGGTCCTGTGTGTAGAGTAGGGGGTGGAGAAATAGAGGAGACCATTATCCATGGATTTACCAATAAGTACCACGAGGGATTTATAGGTCACAGCTACCTGGGAGAGTGGGTAAATATCGGGGCTTTAACCACTACAAGTGATCTCAAGAATGATTATACCAGCGTTCAGGTGTATATTAATGGTGAACTTCGGGATTCTGGCCAGACAAAGGTTGGCTCCTTTATTGGAGATCACAGTAAAACCGGGATAGGCACTCTTTTAAATACAGGATGTGTGATTGGAGTTGGTTCAAATGTAGTTGCAGGAGGAGGTGTGACACCTAAACATATCCCTTCTTTTTGCTGGTACCTTAATCAAAAGTTCTACAAAGGTTCAGGACTTAAGGGAATTATTAACACAGCAAAGGTGGTTATGGAAAGAAGAGGTGTAAGACTATCTTCTGAACAGGAGAGAATTTTAGAGGAGGTTTTTAAAATTACAGATGGGGAAAGAAAAGAGATGATTGCAAGAAGTAGAAGGTAAATTTGTTACACAACCAGGGAGGAAAAAATGACACTGGAGGAGAAAGTTAAGGATATTATTGTTAAAGTTACCAAAGTAAAGCCGGAGGAGGTTGAGAATGAGGCTCATCTTGTCCGGGACTTAGGGGTGGATTCTTTTGCCACTGTGGAGTTAGTGGCTGCCTTTGAGGCTGAGTTTGATATAGAGATTCCTCCGGAGGATGCAGAGAGGGTTGATACAGTAGGAAAAGCTGTGGATTATATCAGAAAAAAAGTTGAGGAAAAAAATAACTAATATCAGGAGTTTAAAATGAGGATAATTATTGAGCCTGATTATGAGGGAATGAGTAAGAAAGCAGCACAGATAGTAGCTGAGAGGATAAGAAATAAGCCGGATATAGTTCTTGGTCTTGCAACTGGAAGCACACCTCTTGGGATGTATCAGGAACTTGTTCGCCTGCATAAGGAGGAAGGACTCGACTTTTCCAAGGTAACCACCTTTAATTTAGATGAGTACTGGGGGCTTTCTCCATCCCATCCTCAGAGTTACCATTATTTTATGTGGAACAATCTTTTTTCCCATATAAATATAGATCCAGATAGGGTGTATATACCATCGGGTAGAGTAAGGGACATAAAGACGTACTGTCAATGGTATGAGGATAAAATTAAACAGGTGGGAGGAATAGATCTGCAGATTTTAGGGATAGGAAGAGATGGCCATATAGGGTTTAATGAACCAGGATCCTCACTTGGTTCAAGAACCAGGATTAAAACTCTTGCTCCAGAAACGGTGGAGGACAACGCAAGATTTTTTAAAAATAAGGATGAGGTACCAAGATACGCTATAACTATGGGAGTGGGAACTATTATGGAAGCAAAGGAGTGTATGCTTCTTGCAAGTGGGAAAAATAAAGCAGAAGCCGTGCAAAAATGTGTGGAAGGACCCGTATCATCTGAGTGCACCTCCTCTGCTCTTCAACTTCATCCAAAGGTGATTATAGTTTTAGACGAGGAGGCCTCTCAAAATTTAAAGAGAAAAGATTATTATATCTATGCGGAAAGAATAGCATCGAGACTGGAGGAGATATAAATTAGCCTACCTTATTTTTCTCCGGTTTTGTAAAAATTCTCGTTAGAAAACTTACAGCTTTGCCGGTATCTCGTCTGTTTTACCTGTTTGGCCGTGGTCTATTGGGTCATTGGGTCGTTGCGTCGTTGCGTCA
>JAGGTG010000163.1 GCA_021163905.1 Candidatus Aerophobota bacterium | reverse complement strand
AGATAAAAAATGAGAAGAATATAAGGATTATTTCTCCGGAACAGTTTAAGGAAAAGTTAAAGGGTAGAGTGATAGAAGATATTCAGAGGAGGGGGAAATTTTTAATTATAAACCTTGATTCAGATGACCTTTTAATCTTCCATCTTAAATTAACCGGCAGATTGTTGTTCTCCTCTGTTGGGAAGGAAGAGCCTAAGTATGTGAGGATAGTTTTTACCTTCACCGATAAGAGCAGGTTATTTTTTGCCGACATAAGAGGATTTGCCGATGTTTTTCTTATTCCCAGATCTGATGTTGAAACTATTCCCGCCATTAAGAATATGGGTCCTGAACCTCTCTCTCCTGATTTTAATCCGGACAAATTAAAACAAATACTTGGCGGAAAAAGAGGTAAGATAAAGCCTCTTTTAATGGACCAAAGTGTGATTGCGGGAATTGGAAATATTTATTCTCAAGAAGCTCTATACCGTGCAGGTATTCATCCTGAAAGGGAGGTTTCTAAACTAACGGAAAAAGAAATAGAGGCTATTTATCGAAGTCTGGTAGATGTACTTAAGGAAGCTATAAAATACAGGGGCTCATCTGTTGATGCTTATCTTGACTTAAATGGAAAGGAAGGAAACTACGTCCCTCATCTTAAGATCTATGGAAAAGAGGGACAGATCTGTCCTCGATGTGGATCATCTATAAAAAAGAAAAGAGTAGGGGGAAGGGGAACATATTTTTGTAGCAAGTGTCAAAAATAAATAATAAAAAATTTTGCATGGTAGATAAGTAAAAAGCAAAAAGGAGGATTATGAATGAGGAAAAAAATAAAAGGTTTATATCTGGTGTTAACAGTATCAGCTATTGCTTTGGTAGTTTGTGGGTTAACCTTGAGTTTCTTTCAGGAAGCTCCAGCTTTTGAATCGTTAAAAGGTCCACTTTTTCAGGAGAGCCTTAAACATCATCCAATTGATCCAAATAGCTTTCAAGGGAAGATAATAAACACCATAAAAAAGGTGAGTCCTGCTGTAGTTAGTATAAGTACAGAAAAAACTATAGAAGTTTCTGATTTTGGAGGGGAGCGGTTTTTTAGTTCCCCGGATTTTAATGAGTTCTTCCGCAGGTTTTTTGAGCAATTTCCCCAGAGGAAATTCAAGCAAAGAGGACTTGGTTCAGGGATGATTATAAATGAAGATGGATATATACTTACAAATGAGCATGTCATTCATGGTGTCGATAAGGATAAAATTACAGTCACTCTTCCAACAAATGAGAGATTTAAGGCAAGAATTGTGGGAACAGATGTTGAATCTGATATTGCTGTTTTGAAAATAAATGCCCATAACTTGCCTTCGGTAGTACTGGGAGATTCGGATAACCTACAGGTAGGAGAGTGGGTAATTGCTCTTGGAAACCCTTTTGGATTTGCCCTTTCTGAGTTGAATAAGAAATACGAGCCTACGGTAACAGTAGGGGTTGTCAGTGCAACGGGAAGAGCAATTCAGGCTGGTGGTGCTCAGGGTGAAAGAAGAGTTTATGCTGGTCTTATTCAGACTGATGCTTCTATAAACCCGGGTAACAGTGGTGGACCTCTTGTTAATATCTATGGAGAGGTGATAGGTATAAATACAGCAATTCTTAGCCCAACAGGTGGTTCAATAGGGATTGGTTTTGCAATTCCTATAAATAAGGCTAAAAAATTGCTTAGAAGTTTGGTTAAGTACGGAGAGATAAAATGGCCCTGGATAGGTATTTATATGCAGGAGCTAACCCCTGAGTTAGCCAAGAAATTCGGGGTTAAGAGAGGGGTATTGGTAGCTGATGTTGTCAGTGGCTCTCCAGCAGAAAAGGCCGGAATAAAGCCGGGTGATGTAATACAGGAGGTTAACGGTAAAGCAGTGGAGAGCCCTGTTGGTTTAAAAGAGGCGGTATTAAAGACCGAGATTGGACAGAAAATAGAAATAACACTGGTAAGAGAAGGGAAGGTGTTGAAAGTTGAACTTGTTACTGCACCAAAACCTGAGAGAATTACTAAAGCTGGAATAAAAAAAGGTATTGAGGAAAAGCTCTTAGGGATAAAGGTTGAAGAGATTACCCCTGAGCTTCGTCAAAGATATGGACTGATTAAAGGAGAAAAAGGTGTTGTTGTAACAAAAGTTATACCAGGAGGTCCAGCTGATCAGGTGGGAATAACTCCTGGAGATGTGATTAAGGGATTAAATCATAAAAAAATAGACAATCTCAGTGATTTTGAAGCTGCCATGGCCAGTGTAAAACCAGGTGATATCATTCTTTTAAGACTCCGCCATGGTCTTTGGACCATGTTTGTTACAGTTAAGACAAGAGGTTAAGGAGGTATGGATAATTCGGTTAAATCTTTGGTTAAGAATGCTATAAAGAATGTGGTTGAAAGTATCTGGAAGAAAGATCTTCACCATCTGCCTCAATTTGTAGTTGATAGGCCAAAGAGAAAAGAATGGGGAGATCTTTCCACCAATCTTCCCTTTTTACTTTCCACTCGCGGTGGGGAGCATCCAGAATCTATAGGAGAGATCATAAGTTCTGGTTTATCCCGGGAGAAAATTTTCTCCCGGGTTGAATTTGCCTCTCCAGGATTTATAAATTTATCGTTATCTGATTCTTTTTTGAAAGATACTTTAAAAAAAGTAGTAAGAGAAAGAGAAAATTTTACCGTATTTTCTCTTGGAGAGGGAAGGTCTGTCCAGGTAGAATTTGTCTCCGCCAATCCTACCGGACCCCTGCATGTAGGACATGGTAGAGCAGCGGCACTTGGAGATGCTATTGCCAATAACCTCGGTAAATTAGGTTATAAGGTATACAGGGAATACTATGTTAACGATATTGGGGGACAGATAAAAAGGCTTGCACGATCTCTCTGGATTAGAATGAGACAAATTGAAGGAGAGAAGGTCGAGGTACCCGAAGATGGGTATAGGGGTGAGTACCTTGTTGATATTGCAAAAGTTGCAGGGGAAAAATTAAACATTAAGGAAGAGTTATCTGATGAAAAGGTTATTCCTCTTTTGTCCAGATTTGTGGTGGATGAGATTTTAAAAGATATAAGAGATGATCTTGATAGGTTTGGTGTCAGGTATGATCGCTGGTTTTTCGAATCAGAACTATACAAAAACGATGATCTATCAAGAACTCTATCGCTACTTGAGCAGAAGGGTTTAATTTATGAAAAGGATGGAGCACTTTGGTTTAGAACCTCCAGTGTAATAAATGGAGAACAGGATAGAGTGTTGAGAAGAAAAAATGGAGAGTATACCTATTTTGCCAGCGATATTGCCTATCACCAGGATAAGCTTAAAAGGGGGTTTTACAGGGTCGTTGATATATGGGGAGCTGATCATATTGGATATGTTCCCAGAATTAAAGCAGTGGCAAAGGTTCTTGGTTATCCAGAGGATGCACTTAAAATAATAATTTATCAACTTGTTACTCTCAAAAGAGGTGGCAGGAGAGTTTCAGCTTCTACACGTGCAGGTGAATTTATCTCCTTAAAGGAACTTCTGGATGAGGTTGGCAGGGATGCAGCTCGTTTTTTCTTTCTTTCCCGAAGTTCTGATTCTCATCTTGATTTTGATCTGGAGCTTGCCAAAAAACAAACCCCAGAAAATCCTGTTTTTTATGTTCAGTACGCCCATGCAAGAATCTGCAGTATTTTAAGAAAAGCAGAAAAGGAAGGTATTTTTACTCCCGATCCTGAAAAGGTAAATCTTAACTTACTTACAACCCCTGAGGAAAGAGATTTGATGTTAAGTATTGCTCTTTTGCCTGATCAGGTAAAAGAAGCAGGTGAGAATCTTGAACCTCACCACCTTACAGGATATCTCCAGGAAATTGCCTCTTTATTTCACTACTTTTATACCCGGCATCGTGTAATAACCAATAACAGAGAGCTTTCCCATGCCCGCCTTTTTTTAATTCAAGCTGTGAAAATTGTTATAGCTGATCTTCTTGGTATTCTTGGTATCTCCGCGCCTGAGAGAATGTAGCTGAAGATAGTGCCGGGAGGGGGATTCGAACCCCCACGGAACAATCTCCACATGGCCCTCAACCATGCGCGTCTGCCTATTCCGCCATCCCGGCTCGTAGGTTCAGGTTTTTTTCTTGCCTATTGTCTCAAGAATGGCACCAACTCCAAAGGCTATAGAAAAAACAAGACATATCTGGGAAAACTCTGCAATAGAGCTTGCCGTAAGACCTGCGAGGGTAGTTCCTGCTGGTCCTGAAGAAAGACGGAGAATAACTGCCCATATTAAACTTACTCCCCCAATGATACCCAGAATATAACCTAAAATACGAAGAACGGAGGCCCACATTTTTTCTCACCCCCTTTGATTGTCTTCATTTATACTAACAAATTTTTAAAATAAGTAAAGTTATCTTACCCCATGGAGAAACGTTCAATATCTTCTTCTTCTCCTACTATAAGAAGTATATCTCCTTTTTCAATTACATCAGTTGCCTGGGGGAGATAGTTTATCTTTTCTATTTTTTTCTTTTCCGGAGATACCTTCCTTATCTCCAGTATATTAACATGGTATTTTTGCCTTACCTTTAGTTCTCCTATTTTTTTACCCCAGAAATTGCTTGGAGCACGGATTTCTGCTGCACTGTACTTTTCGGTAATTGGAAAGTAATCCAAAATATTTGAGACAATAAGGCTCTGAGCAAGTTTTTTGCCCATTTCCTCTTCCGGTAGTATTATCCTATCTGCTCCTACCAGTGAGAGGATTTTTTCCTGAATTTTGGAGGCGGTATGAGAGGCTCTTGTAATTACTCTGGGAACTCCTATTTTTTTTAGCAAAGCGGTGGTTAAAATAGAAGATTCAAACTCGCCAATACTTACAACGGCAATATCTACTTTATCCACTCCTTGAGATCTTAAAGCCTCCTCATCGGTTGAATCCAGTGTTACAGCTAAGGTTACTATTTCCTTGAATTTTTCAACTAAATGTGGATCCTTATCGATAGCTATAACTTCTGCACCTCTTTGGGCGAGAGATTCAGCTACAGTGGCTCCAAACCTTCCAAGACCAATTACAGCAAATTTACGCATTTTTTACCCTATAATGATTTTTTCCTCAGGATATTCATATAATTTAACCGCCCTTCTTCCAGCTATAGCAAGGGCTAAAGTTAGAGGTCCGATTCTACCAACAATCATCGTAATTATTATAATGATTTTTCCCCATTTGGTAAGGTGGGGGGTAAGTCCTCTTGAAAGTCCCACTGTTCCAAAAGCCGAGAAAACCTCAAATAAAATATCGATAAAATTTGCCTTTTCTGTAAAAGATAGAAAAAGAGTAGAAAGGCTAAGCCAGCCAAGTGCAAGTATCACCACGCACAAAGCCTGGTATACTGTTATTCTGGGTATAGTTCTTTTAAAAGCTTCAACCTGACCCTTTCCCTGAACCATGGATTTTATGGTGAAAAGTAAGGTGGCAAAGGTGCTTGTTTTAATACCACCTCCTGTAGATCCAGGAGAGGCACCTATGAACATAAGTATTATCAAAAGAAAGGAAGAGAAAACGGTTAAGTTACTGATTTTAACAGTGTTGAATCCAGCTGTTCTTGCAGTTATAGATTGGAAGTAGCTTATTAAAATTTTTTCTTTGACTGATAGACCTTTTAAAATAGCATCCATCTCCCCCATATAAAGTAAAGTAGCTCCCAGACCTATAAGTATCCCAGTTGTTAATAAGACCATTTTGCTGTGCAAAGATAAATGTTCTCTTTTCTGTTTTTTTATCCAGGATAAGAGTATTCTTAAAAGATCAACAATTACCACAAATCCCAATCCTCCAAAGATTATTAGAAAACTCATTGTCAGGTTAATACCGATGTTTCCTCGATATCCCATAAAACTATTGGAGTAAATTGAGAATCCTGCATTACAAAAAGCTGAGACTGAATGGAAAATGGCAGAATAAATAGATAGTGCTTTGTTTTTTATTTCTGGAAGAAACTGGAAGTAAAGAATAACTGCTCCTATAGCCTCAAAGATGAAGGTGAGCAGAAGTACTGATAAGAGTAAATAGCCAATTTTGCTTAAATTATCATATCTTACCACATCTCTTAGAATTACTCTATCTCTTACCCCGAAGTCTCTGGATAAAAGAGCAAAAAATGAGGCAAAAGTCATAAGCCCCAGTCCTCCTATCTGGATTAGAACAAGTATTACGATTTGTCCAAAAAGAGAAAAGTAACTCCCGGTATCAACTACTATAAGTCCTGTAACACAGGTAGCCGAAGTAGCAGTAAAAAGTGCATTTAGAAATTCTGTACTTTTCCCAGAGACACTTGCAACAGGCAAAAGCAAAAGGGTGGTACCAAGAGCTATTATTATTAAGAAGGTAACAGCAACACTCGCAGGAGGAGAGATGCGAAAATGTAAAATCCACCTACTTATTTGGGGTATTCTGAGGATAACAAATCCTGCTATGAAGATCTGTGGCACAATAAAATGTCTTCGATGGGAGATTAAAATGAGAAATAAAACCAGACAAGCTAAAATGAGAGTTATATCTTTGTAGTTCGCCTTAAAAAAATCTTTTTTAGCGGGGTAGATTCCTAATTTAAGAAAAAACTGGGCAATTAAAACTATACTGATAAAATACTCCCATGAGTGTAGATATTTTAAACTCTCCTCAGAAAAAACTCGCCCATATTCTAAAACAAGAAGTGAAATTCCTGCTGTGGATGCTCCTATGAGTATTCCGGTGATAATTTTTTTTACCACCCCACCTTCCGGGGTAAAAACTGGTTCTGCTTTCATTTTTTTCTCAACTATATTCTTTATGCTTCTTCTGTCAACTCCTGCCTCCATCCTTTCTCCAGGGATAGCTTTTGAGCTAAACCTATAACTTTTTGATACTCTTTCTTTGTTATTTTTCGGTTTAGTTCCGGTATTTGCACGGCTTTGTAGGCTGGAAAATACTGACTCATAATGCTTATATAGCTGTTGGGAGAAACCTCATCTTTTATGAATTTTAAGATCCGCTCAGATCTGGCAAGATTGTTGGGTAATATCAGATGTCTTATTAAAAGTCCTCTTTTAGCTATTCCGTCAGGGGATATCTGCAAATCTCCCACCTGACGATGCATTTCTTTAATAGCCACCTTTGCTACCTCAAAGTAATCAGGGGCATTGGAATATTTTTCAGCCTCCTTTTTTCCTCCATACTTTATATCAGGCATATATATATCTACTATCCCTTCTAATAATTTTAAGGTCTGGATTGATTCATATCCCCCACAGTTATATACAAGAGGGATTGTTAGCCCCTTACCTGCAGCTATGTTTAAAGCCGCCACAATTTGAGGGGTAAAATGAGTTGGAGTGACCAGGTTTATGTTGTGGCAGCCCCTTTTTTGTAGATTTAGCATTATACTGGCAAGTTGTTCAATTGAGATTTTGTTTCCATAACCTAATTGAGAGATGGGGTAGTTCTGGCAGAAAACACACCTTAAATTACAATGGGTGAAAAATACTGTTCCCGATCCGGACCATCCAGAAATAGGAGGTTCTTCTCCAAAGTGAGAATGAAAACTTGAAACTTCAGGCTCTATACCTGCTCTGCAGTAGCCTAACTCTCCTTTTAATCGATTTACTCCGCACCTGCGGGGGCAAAGCTGACAATTCTCCATAAGCTGGTAAATATCCTTTACTCTTCTTGCCAGCTCCCCTGTTTTGTATAGTTTTATGAAACCTGGATAATTGGTATTGTTTCTATTCATACATAATCTTCTGAAATTGGGACATTTTTTCTTTGGGACAATCTTCTTTAAAGGGCTCCTGGGTATCCCTAAGGAAACCCTCTTTTT
>JAGGTG010000141.1 GCA_021163905.1 Candidatus Aerophobota bacterium | reverse complement strand
TCTTTAGATTTTCAAGATCATCCAAAAGGTGGACTCTTCTTTTAAAAAGGAAAAAGTTAAATTAAAAAGGTATCTTTAATGTAATTTTTGCAAAAATACTGCAAATTTCCTTTTTACCCTATAAAGAGGTTTCTCTTTAAGTCGAAGTTCAGCAAAAATGGTATACTGTCCTGGATAAAGTTTCTTCTTAACATTAAATTCCAGAATAACAGGCTCAGTGGATAGTTTTAAATTTGTAATTTTTTTATCCCACCATGACTTTTGTTTATTTTTGATTCTTACTACAAGAGAAAAATCCGATGTTTTTCTTCCGGATTTACTCCCCCCCTTTTTGTAGACCATTAAAATGATATTAAACGGATTATCATTATCTAATCTGGCAACAGGTTTAAGGATAAACATAAAGTAATTATCCTTACAGTAAAATAAAAAAGGAGGATGGATTTCTCTTATCATCCACTCCTTTCCCCAATTTTTCTTCTCATTTATACTATAATAGGCAAGGGATAATCTTTCAGGAATATTAAAGTTTTTTTTCCATATTTTCCCCTGAACGTAAAACAAAAAAGCATAATCCAGATTTTTCTCTGCTTCAGATAGATTACCCTTTTTTATATTTCTCTCCCCCTTCAGTAAGTTTAAGTATCCGTAGTTTATGTAACCGGCTGCAAAATTTGGATATAAGAATATACATCTATCAAGAGCCTTTGCTGCTTTATTTAGCTTTCCAAGTTTAAGATAGGCAAAGGCCTCTCTGTTGTATATGCCGGCTATATTCCAGTTAAGACGAGCTTTTTTTGCAGCTTGAATTATCTCAGGGTAAATTCCAAGGTAGATATCTGCCTGAGTTAGATCGGCAAATGCCTGAGCATTGTAAGGATTTATTTTAATAGCCCTGTTAAGCTCTTTTCTTGCCTGAGAGTAAAATCCAGCCTCTATAAAAATTTCTGCTTTTTTTACATGAATATCTGAGAGGAATATTCTTATTCTCCAGAAAGAAAGATAAAAAATGCAAATACCTATTAGAATAAGGAAAATCCAGGCCAATTTTCCGATGGGTTTAGAAGGTTCATTTTGAAAAGAAGCTTTGTTTAAAAATTCATCTTTATTTTCCTCCCAGTTTATTCTTTTTTGGATTATCTTTTCTGTAAGGGCAAAAAGTAACCAGAAAACCATCCCATTTTGCACAATATGAAACGGGAAACTAACCGTTGCATGAATTAAAAATGAGCTGATAGCTCCTGTAAAAAATATAATAAAGATAGAAGAAAAGGAGAGGTCTTTTTTTCTTTGCCTTTTAAGAAAATTTATAATTTCTCTATAGAGTATAATCAGAATACTTAAAAATGAAATGATCCCCAAAATACCTGTTTCTGCCCATATTTGAAGATAATCATTATGGGCTTTTGTTGAGCGATTTGTCTGGGGAATATAATTTTTGTTTTCCTTTCGCGATAAAAATTTCCCCTGTGCCTCAGGGTAGTATACCCCAAAGTTTCCCACTCCTGTTCCGAGGAAAGGTTTTTCTTTTATCATTTCAATTGCTGATGACCAGATTAAAATCCTCTGTGAGGCGGATGATTTTAGATGGATGATAGATGTGCTTCTTTTGAAAATATTTCTTTTATTAAGATTTAATGGATTTGGAAATAAGAAAATAGCTGTAAGGGAAACTAAAACTGTCAGAACAAGCATAATAGAAAATCTTTTGTCAAATAAAAATTTTCTTTCGTAGATGAAAAGTAAAATAACAACAAAAATGCCAGAGAGAAAAAGAGCAACCCAGGCCCCTCTTGTATAGGTTAAGATAAGAGAAGTGTATAAAGTTGCAACCACAAAAAGCCAGAAAAATTTTGTTCTTTTTTGAATTAAAAAAAGCAAAACAGCAAGGTGTAAGGATGCTGCAAGGTAATCTGCAAGGTAGTTTGGATTACCAAAAGTTGAGAAAAGACGCATTCTTCCCATAACTTTTCTCCAGATAGGAAGCTCAATTCCATAAAATTGCAGGATACTGTACCCTGCAGCTATAAATCCTGCTCCAACAACTGCTATAAGTAAAAGCTCAACCCATTTTTTATCTCTTACACTCCACAGGGTTAGAAAATAAACTGAAAAAAAACACCCCCACACCCCAAGCGAAATAAAAGAGGCATACAGGGATTTGCTCCAGATGAGAGAGACCAGCAAAATAAGACCAAAGATAATAACAGGAAGAGAGAAAGTGGAAGTTAAAATCCACTTTATTTTCTCTCTGGATGAATTTGTGAATAGATCAATTGCCCATATAAAGGTAAGGACAAGGAATCCAATTTGGGCAAATGTTTCCTTGGTTACAGAAAAGGTGGTAGCCCACCCATAAAAGATAAGCGGGGTTAAAAAGAAAAGTTCAAAAAGACCAAAACAGATAAAAGAAGATAGGGAAGGGAAAGGATCTTTTTTCTCCTTCATATCATTATTTTTTATCCCCCTATATGCTGGAACATGGTAAAGTAAGGAAGGTACATTGCTACCACTATCACTCCAACTGTCCCTCCCAGAAGAACTATCAGTATTGGTTCAATTAAGCTTGCAAGGGAGTCTACCATACGGTTAACCTCTTCTTCATAAAGATCGGCTATTTTGTTTAACATATCATCAAGAGCACCAGTCTCCTCACCAACTGAGATCATACTAACCGTCAGGGGAGGAAAAACAGGGTATTTTTTAAGTGGGGAAGCAATTGTCTCTCCTTTTCTTAAAGCTTCCTTTGCATCCTCTGTTGCTACCTGGATAACTTTGTTTCCTGTCGCTTTTGCAGTAAGATCAAGTGCATCTAAAATTGGAACTCCGCTACTGGTTAAAGTAGCCAGAGTGCGGGCAAATCTTGATATTGCTATCTGATGGAAGAGTCTTCCCAGAACAGGTATCTTTAATTTTAAACTATCAATCCAGTACTGTCCTCTATCTGATCTTTTCAACAAAATATAAACAAGATAAGCTATTCCAACTACAAGAGGAATTATATAAAATTTTTCCCTTAAAACTCGAGAGGAGTTTAAAACAAAAAGTGTGAAAGCCGGAAGTTCAATATTGAAGGATTCTCTGAAAAGCTCCTCCATTCTGGGAAGAACGAAAAAAATCAAGGCTAAGCTCAGTCCCCCCGCCATAAATAAAACAAAAATAGGATACCTTAAGGCTCCTTTTATCCTGTTTTTTATGTTTTCCCTTTGCTCAAGATAATTTGCCAATCTCAACAGGATCTCATCGAGAACCCCTCCTGTCTCTCCGGCCTTTATTAAATTACATATAAACGGTGAGAATACTTTGGGATGATATGATAGAGCATCTGAAAGGTAAACTCCTGCTTCAACGTCACTTTTTACCTTGTTCAGGATCTTCTTGAAGGAAGAACTATGTGTTTGATTGGCTAAAACTCCAATAGTTTGCACAACAGGAACTCCAGCGTTTATAAGGGTGGCAAATTGACGGAAGGCAACAATAATATCCCTGCTTTTTATTCTGGGGGGAAAGATGGTAATTCCGGAGAGCTCTTTTTTCCCCAGTTTGGCAAGTTCTGATCTTTTTTTAATGGAAATGACGGTGAGCTTTGAAGTACGCAACTTGGAGATAACGTCCTTCTCATTATCAGCTTCTATCTCTCCTTTCACCTTCCTTCCCAGGGGATCACGAGCCACATAAGTATAGCTTGGCATTTTCTTCCCCTATTTATAGTATACCCGTTATTCTTCCCAGTTCCTCTACAGTACTCTCACCTTTTAGTACCTTCGCCAGGGCATTTCTTCTTAAAGGAACCATTCCCTTTTCTATGGCTACTTTTCTTATCTCAATTTCAGGTGCTCTTTTTATTATTAACTCTCTTATATCATCGTCAACTTCAAGAGCTTCCATTACAGCCATTCTACCTCTATAACCTGTGTTATTACAGGCATCACAACCTTTAGCCCGGTAAAAGGTCAGATCTTTCGCATCTTCTTCAATTCCAAGCTCTTCAAGAAGCTCTGGAGTTGGAGTATAAGGTTCGGCACATTCCTTGCACACCCTTCGCATCAAGCGTTGAGCTCCTACAAATATTAAAGCACCAGCTATAAGAAAAGGTTCAATTCCCATATTGAGCAGTCTCGTAATAGCACCTGGAGCATTATTGGTGTGCAAAGTGGTAAACAAAAGATGTCCTGTAAGTGCAGCTTTTATACCAATATCAGCTGTTTCTGCATCCCTCATCTCTCCAAGCATTATTATATCAGGGTCCTGTCTGAGGAAGGCTCTAAGAGCTCGGGAAAAAGTCAAACCTATTTCTTCATTAACCTGAACCTGATTCACTCCCTCTGCCTCGTATTCAACTGGATCCTCAATTGTAAGGATATTTTTATCGGGGGTGTTAATTGCCTTTATTGCAGCATATAAAGAGGTTGATTTTCCTGAGCTGGTAGGACCGGTTAAAACAATCATTCCATAAGGTTTTTTTATTGCTCTTTGGTACTTCTCAAGTACATCTTTCTCCAGTCCCAGTTTATCGATAGTTAAACCTATGAGTTGTGCTTTATCTAAAAGTCGCAGTACTACTTTTTCTCCAAATCTTGTGGGAATTGTGGAAACTCTAAAATCTATATCTCTGTTGTAGGCTTTAACTCTAAATCTTCCATCCTGAGGAAGACGACGTTCAGCAATATCCATCTCAGAGAGAACCTTTATACGTGATATAACAGCATTTTGTACCCTCTTGGGAAGGTTCATAGATGGATAGAGAATTCCATCGATCCTGTAGCGCACCTGCAGTTTTTCCTCAAATGGTTCAATATGTATATCGCTTGCCCTTTCCCTTATTCCTCGGGAAAGAATCATGTTTACCATTTTAATTATGGGAGCTTGCTCAGTCTCCTGAAGAAGACGATCCAGATCTACCCTTTCTTCTCCCTCAACTACTGTTAAATTATCCTCATCAGTTGAGTGCTGGATAAGATTATTAAGATCCTTTTCTGCTTTACTGGAAAAATAATCAGCTATAGCCTGTTCAATTTCAGTGGGGGTGGCAACTATTGTCTGGATCTCATAACCGGTCCTTGCTCTAAGAGAATCTATAAGAAGAACATTCAGTGGATCTGCTGTTGCGATAGTTAAAACATTTCCCGATTTTGCCAGAGGAATTACCTTTTCCCTTCGAATTACATTTTCAGGAAGGATCTCAACTACTTCCGGATCAAGTTTATAGTTACTTAACTTAACATGTGGAATTCCAAGTTGTTTGGCAAGAGCAATTACAAGCTGCTCCTCATTTATAAAACCAAGCTTAATCAGTATGTTGGTTAGATTACCCCCATACTGTTTTTGATAATTTTTAGCCTTTTTTAAATCTTCCTCGGTTACAAATTTTTCCTTCAGGAGAAGTTCTTCTAAATTTAACCTGTTTACCTTGACCATTTGGTTGTGCACCCTTTATTTTCAGCTTTTAAATTATCACATTAAAGCGCGGTGTCAAGGGTGTGGTTGACCAAACAGGATTTTAAAATAAACTTAACTCAAGAGGGAAAATCTATGAAAGTAAAAGATTTTGATTATTTTTTGCCAAAAGAAGCTATTGCTCAGACACCCTGGCCAAAAAGGGATGAGTGTCGACTTCTGGTACTCGAAAAAAACGGGATGATCCACCATAGGATATTTCGTGATATTCTGGATTATCTAAGACCCGGAGACACTCTGGTAATAAATGTAACAAAGGTAATTCCAGCAAGAGTTATCGGGAGAAAGGAAAAAACAGGTGGTAAGGTGGAGATATTTCTTCTTAAGAAAATAAACGGAGAAAAGTGGGAGTGTATTTTAAGGCCTTTAAGGAGAATAAAAGAAGGAACAAGGGTAATTTTTCCCGGATTTGACCTAAGGGCAGATATTGTTCGGTTAAAAGAAAGAAAGGTTGGGATAGTAAAATTTACCAGTTCATCTTCTCCGGAAGACATTTTATATAAGCTGGGACAGATACCCCTTCCACCTTACATTAAAAGAGAAAAAGGACCAACTATTGAAGATGAAAAGGACTATCAGACAGTTTACGCCAAGCAACCAGGGGCAGTAGCAGCACCTACAGCAGGATTGCATTTTACCCCCCGGCTTTTGGAAGAAATTAGAAAAAGAGGAGTTGAAATAGTTGAGGTGATCTTACATACAGGTTGGGCAAGTTTTTTCTCTCTTCCCAATCAAGAGGTTGAAAAAAACATCCTCCCCTCCGAGTACTTTAAAATTAGTCCACTTACAGCAGAAAAGATAAATCAATGCAAGAAAAAAGGAAAAAGAGTGATAGCTGTTGGTACTACAACTGTTCGTGCTCTTGAGACAAAAAGCTCAAGTGGCTATCTTTTTCCTGGGGAAGGGTGGACAGATCTTTTTATTTATCCCGGGTATGAATTTAAGATAGTTGATGGTCTTGTAACCAATTTCCATATGCCTCGCTCGTCTCTTCTTTTACTGGTTGCCGCTTTTGTGGGAAGGGATAAGTTAATGAAAGCCTATCAGGAGGCTCTTTCAAAGGGCTACCGTTTTCTCTCCTACGGTGATGCCATGTTGATTATTTGACACTCTGGTATTTCCTGATATTATTAGCCACAAAGGATCACTAAAGGTGGAATTTCGCCTATTACATGAGGATAGCTCTACAAAAGCAAGAACAGGAATGATCTTTACTCCTCGGGGAAGTTTCAATACCCCTGTGTTTATGCCTGTTGGAACACAGGGAACTGTGAAAGCGATGTCTCCGGAAGAGCTAAGAGAAATAGGAATAAAGATAATTCTTTGCAATACCTACCATTTGTATTTGAGACCTGGCTGGGAGGTGATTAAAAAACTTGGAGGATTGCATCGATTTATAAACTGGCAGTATCCCATTCTTACCGATAGTGGTGGATATCAGATATTCAGTATTTCCTCCTTACAAAAAACTTTAGAAGAAGGAGTAATGTTCAGATCGCATATTGATGGAACTTCTCATTTTTTGACTCCTGAGAAGATAATTGATATTCAACTTGCGCTTGATTCTGACATAATGATGGTTCTGGATGAGTGCTGTCCTTATCCTGTATCCTATACGAGTGCAAAGGAAGCCTTAAATAAGACAATTAATTGGGCAAAAAGAAGTAGAGCGTATTATCGAGGAAAAAAAGCTGTTTTTGGCATCCTGCAGGGTGGTACCTTTAAAGAACTTAGAAAAATAGCGGCAGAAGAACTTATAGAGTTAGATTTTGATGGATACGCTATTGGTGGGTTATCTGTGGGAGAGCCTTATGATTTAAGATTTGAGGTTATCTCCTTTACAAACCAATTTCTTCCCAGGCAAAAACCCCGTTATCTTATGGGAGTTGGAACACCAAGAGAAATACTGGATGGAATTGAGGAAGGGATAGATATGTTTGATTGTGCTATGCCAACCCGTATTGCACGCACAGGAACTGTTTTTACCTGGAATGGCAGAGTTAATATTAGAAATGCAAGGTATAAGGATGATGAGTCACCCCTTGATCCTCTTTGTAGCTGCTATACCTGCAGAAACTATACCAGAGCTTACATAAGACATCTTATATGGGCAAGAGAAATTCTGGGTATGAGACTTACCACTTATCATAATCTTTATTTTCTGGCAGACCTTACTCAAAAAGCCAGACAGGCAATTGAGAGGAATGAGTTTAAGAGTTTTAAAAACAGGGTTTTTGAGAATTTTAAAGATTTTGAAAATCAGGAGGTAAATAATGTTTAGCATGGCATTTGCTGCCGATGGACAAGTTGGAGGAGCAGGTGGTTTGTTTGGGGCTATGGTTCCTTTAATTTTAATATTTGTGATTTTTTACTTCTTGTTGATTCTTCCCCAGAGAAGAAGACAAAGAGAACATGCACAGA